>CAYYOX010000057.1:0-17729 GCA_964473065.1 uncultured Planctomycetaceae bacterium
GGCCTGGACCGGTGATGATCCGAATAATGCCGGGTCTACGCAAGTCTATAAGATGCTCAGCAGCGAACGGACCACCGCTGTCGACGACGACGGGCCGCTGGTCACCGACGTGATGCTCGCCGACGGGACGCGTTTGTTTGATGGAAGCGCCTTGGAGGCGCCGGGAATCAACCAGTTGACCGTTATCTTCGGCGAAGCTCTCTCGATCGTAGGCGGAACCCAGGGCCCGCAGAGTGTGCTCAACCCCGACAACTGGGTACTGGAACGCTACGGCGTGGAGGTTCTTGCCGGGATCACGGGCATTTCGTTTGCACGCGACGACTCCGGCACCCGCAAGTACGAGGCCGTGGTTGATTTCGACGGCAATGGCTTGGATGTCGGTGCACCGGCCTTGCCCGCCGGCGAGTATGTGCTGACTGTCCGCGATGCGATCACCGACGGGATCAACGCCCTGGACGGCGACGCCGACGGTCTTCCGGGAAGTGATCTGCTGGTGTCAGGCCTCAGTGGTTACCGGTTCAACTTTGTCATCTCCGACACGCCGCAGCACGGCCCGGAGTTCCGCATCAACGAGGATACCGACCACTATCAGACGTTTTCCGAAGTGCTCGGCACGGGCATGGGGATGGAAGAATCGAACCGCTCGGTGGCCGTCGACCATGACGGCGACTTCGTGGTCGTCTGGACCAGCTACGGCCAGGACGATCCCAACGATCCGATCGGCGCGGGTGTCTACTACCGCATGTTCGACCGCGACAATGTGCCTCTGACACCGGAGCGGAGAGTCAATACGACCGTGGCCGGGCACCAGCGAGACGCCGAAGTCGCCATAGACGCCGACGGTGAATTCGTGATCGTCTGGGAAAACGAAGGACAGGGGAGCGACGGCAGCTATGATGTATTTGCCCGGGCGTTCAATTCGATCGGGGATCCGCTGAGTGATGAGTTCCTTGTCAATACGGATACCACGCGCGACCAAACCAATCCAGCCATTGCGATGGACGACTACGGCAACTTCGTGGTGGTGTTTGTCACCAGTGCCTTGCCGCTGAGCTTCCATAACGATATCCACGGCAAGCTCTATGACCTTGCCGGACGGACTTTGCAGGATGAGTTCCTGATCAACGACTTTGACATCCCCAGCGGTTTCGGCACGGAAACCAATCCCGCCGTGGGGATGGACGCCGACGGCGACTTCGTGGTGGCCTGGGACCAGCGCACCAGCCAGACCCACGAAATCGACCGTGGGAGCGTGGTCTTTGCTCGGCTGTTCGATCGGATGGGGCGACCCCGGATGCATTATGTTGACGCCTTCAGGGCGGGTCCCCCAATTGCGATCGAGCTGGCTAACAACGCCTCGTTTGTGGTCAACAGTACCGTCCTGCTCGAGCCTTTTGCAGGAGGTGACTTCAGGTCTTGGGGAGCTCACTCCGAGCACCAAGAACCGATGAATCCCGGTAACGGCCGCTCCGCTACCCGAAATGCGCAAGTCGCGATGGGGCCCGACGGCGACTTCACCATCATCTGGGAATCCTTCCAGGACAACGATATCGATGAGGACGACAACGGTGACGGTGACGTCGGCGGCTTCGATGCTGAGGACTGGCCCGACAGCTATGGAATTTACTTCCAGCGGTTCGACATGGACGGGCTTCCCGAGTCGCCGGGAGATGTCAATGCCAATTACGTGTTCTCGACGGGCTATCCCGGTTTCGCCGCGGATGCGAACTTCGGTTTCAGTCAGGTCAATGCGACGGTCGCCGTCGACGCCAACAACAACCTGGCCGTGGCTTGGAACGGCAACGGCGCGCAGCCGAGCCCTCTTTACTCATCCTCTCAGGACCTGTTGAGCGAGCACGATTCGGAAGGCATCTTCATCCGCGAATTCGATATGGCCACGGCCGCTAGGACCCCTCAACAGCGATCCAATCGCACGGTCAGCGGCAGGCAGCAATTCCCCTCCTTGGCTATGGAGCCCGACGGGGACAAGATCCTGGTCTGGAGCGGCTCGGGAGTTGGCGACAGCCAAGGCATTTTCGCACGCCGATACCTCGAGAACCTGGATCTCGTGGGGCCGATCGCTACCGAGTTGCGGACGACCGACGGTCAGTTGTTGTACGACGGCCACCACGCACCCGGCAACATGAAGCAGATCGCCGTCGTCTTCGACGAAGCGATGTCGACCGTCGGGGGCGCCAGCGGCGACTACAGTGTCACCAATCCCGACAACTGGTACCTCCTCGACGCCGACGGGCGGATCATGGAGCACATGATCGAAGGGATCACCTTCCAACTCAACCCGGCAAACAACAAGTGGGAAGCCGTAATCACCTTCATCGACAACGGACTACCCAGCGGATACTACGAACTGGCCCCCAGTATCGACATGGAAGATGCCGCGGGAAACAAGTTGCGACACACGGGATTCCACTCGGGTAGCCGTAGCGACGAGCTAAACACGATGTACAACGACGAGGACCGGCGGACCGTGTTGCCGTTTATGGTGGCAATGTCTTCGCCCGTGGGAACGGGGATGGAGTTCCTGCTGAACCAGTCGCCCGAGTTCGTGCAAACGCTGGGTCGGGCCTACGAGACCGGAACGGCACAAGAACACACCACCCGTTCCGTAGCCGTCGACCACGACGGAGACTTCGTCGTGGTTTGGACCAGTTACGGCCAGGACGACCCGAGCGATACGGACGGCGCCGGGGTTTACTTCCGCTTGTTTAGCCGCGACAACCTGCCGCTGACCGACGAACTTCTGGTCAACGAGACGACCGCCGGCCACCAGTTCAACCCGTCCGTGGCCATGGACGCCGACGGCGACTTCGCCATCGTCTGGCAAAGCGAGGGCCAAGACCCCGATGGTTCCTCGGGAATCTATTCGCGACAGTACAACGCCAACGGAACCGACTACCGTGACACCGAAACCCGACAGGTCGTGGGTGAATTCCGGGTCAACACGGACACGGTAGGCGAGCAATTCAACCCGTCGATCGGGATGGACAATTATGGCAACTACGTGATCGTCTGGGCAACAAGCGGGCAGCTCTATAGCTATTTCAACGACATTTATGCCCAAGTCTACGACTACGCCGGCCGGCCCTCGGGTGAGGAATTCCAGGTCAACGCGGTCAATATCCCGGGACCCATCGGTATCGGCATGGGCGGTGCGAGCATTGAGTTGAATCCCACGGTGGCTTTGGGACCAAACGGGACCTTCGTGGTGGTTTGGGGACGGATGGACTCGAACAACACCAGCTTCCCACTGAATACGAACGTCTTTGCCCGCATGTTCGCTGCCAACGGCGAACCGATGTTCGTCGCACCGGATCCGGCCAGTCCGGATGCCGGCAGCACGGTGGAGTTTCGGGTCAACGTGGGTGATGAGAACTTCACCAGTCTGGCCGACCATGCCCCCCACTTGCCTGCGGCGGGCTTCAATGACGACCGATACACGTCCATGCCCTTCGAAGATCACATGTACGACCAGATTCACGCCGCGCGGAATCCGCAGATCGCCATGGACGACCTGGGTAACTTCGTGATCGCTTGGGAAAGCTTCCAGGACAACGACTATATCAATCCGCCGCCGTGGGGCGATGTTCCCGACAGCTACGGCGTCTACTTCCGGCCGTTCAATTCCAGCGGCACGGCCCTGTTCGAGTGGGACGAGCAAGCAAACACGGTTCTTACCTGGCCGGGTGTGTCTCAGATGTCGCCGGGCCCGTATCCCTACTACCTGTTCGCGGACGATCAAGTCAACCCCTCGCTGGCCATGGACGCCGACGGCGATCTGGCTATCGTCTGGAACGGGAACGGCGCCAACGTGGTCTATCCCGCCTTGTTCGGTTCAGACGATGAGGAAGGCGTTTGGGTCCAGCACCTCTCCGCCGGTTCTTATGGGGATACAGCGGGCGGCACGCTGTTCGCGCCTTCTTCGGTAGAATACCAATCGATGGTCAACCGCACGACGTATGGGATCCAGCAGTTCCCCTCCGTTGCCATGGAGCCGGACGGCGACCATGTCATCGTTTGGGGCGGGCCGGGTGTGGATGACGAACACGGCATTTTCGCCCGCCGCTACAACGAAGTGACCGACACGGCCGGGCCAATGGCCACCGAGTTGCGATTGCTCGACGGCACCCGCGTGGACGTGATACAGGACTATCGCCACGACCCGGCCGTTGCCAGTCCGACGCATTTGGTGGTCGTCTTCGACGAGGAATTGTGGACCGCCGGCGACGACAGCGTCACCAATCCCGAAAATTGGGTGCTGACCCGCAACGGCTTGGAACTGAACGACGCCATCGAAAGCGTCACCTTCAGTTTCAATCCGGCCACGAACAAGTGGGAGGCGGTGATCGAGCTGGGCGACACCCTCTCGGCTGGTAATTACACAATCACGGCACGTCCGCCGGCACCGGATGATCCCAGCACGCAGCAGATCGAGGGGCAATCGGGGTTACGTGACGCCGTGGGTAATCCGCTGAATCGGAGCGGGTTCAATCCTGGTGGTGACGATACTTCGTTCGACTTTATTGTCAAGCGCGGCGGTAGCGACTCGTCGGTCACCAACGGCCGAACGTATCCCGAATCCCGCGGTGCGGTCGGCGTGGATGCCGACGGAGACCACGTGGTGGTCATCACGGCCAATCCCGACGGATCCGATCTAGACAAGGTCTACGTGCGGCCGTACGACGCCGACGGCAACCCCGCCGACAACTTATTCCCGGTAGTTGCCGGGGATTCGAATGAACTCGACTTTGCCGGTGACAACCAACGCTACGCCAGCGTGGCCGTCGACGCCGATGGCGACTTCGTGGTCACTTGGACCAACGAGCGTGGCGGAAACGAGGATATCTATGCGCGGCGGTTCAACGCCAACGGGACCGCACAAGGCGATGCGTTCCGTGTGAACGCGTACACCGCCAATGATCAGAAGTGGTCCAACGTGGCCATCGACGACGAGGGCGACTTCGTGGTCACCTGGTCCAGCTTCGGGCAGGAAGACGGCGGGCAACTCGGTTCCGGATACGGGGTCTATGCCCGGCGGTTTGACTCGTTGGGGTATCCTCTAGGCGGTGAGTTCCAGGTGAACGTCACTACTGCCGGCAACCAGCAGTTCTCCGCCGTAGACATGCATTCCGCCGGCGGGTTCGTGATCGCCTGGACCAGCGATCAGGGCGGCATCGGCGATGACGTGATCGCGCGGGTCTTCAACGCCGACGGTTCGCCTCGAATCGGCCCCTTGGGAGGGGAAATCCTCATCAACGCCACCACGGCCGGGAATCAAAGGTATCCGGACGTGGCAGTGACACCCAACGGCAATAACTTCGTGGTCACCTGGACCAGTTCCGGACAGGACGGCAGCGGCGACGGAGTCTATGCACGAACGGTCGACGTGGAGTTGTGGGAGCAGACCGGCGGCGCGCCGATCGTCATGCCCCCGTACCAGAATGTCGACGGCCGGGCATTCGCCTTCGGCAACACGATCACTTCTCCGGTGACCGTGCCGATGGCCTTCCCCGACAACTTCCTGATTGCCGACGTCAACGTGGTCGTCAACATCCTTCATGGATACTCCAGCGACGTAAAGGTGAGCCTGAAAAGTCCCAGCGGGACGATCGTCGAGTTGTTCTCCGAGGTGCCCACTAACCTCGCAATCCCCAGTTCCGACTTCAACAACACCCTGTTGGACGACGAAGCACCCATCTCCATCACCGATTATCCGCTGGCGGTGGGGCCGTTTGGGCTGGCCGCCGGTTACCAGCCCGAAGAACTGCTTAGTGCTTTCGACGGGCAGGTCTCCAGCGGCACTTGGGAACTAATCGTTCAAGATGAGATCTGGCAATGGCCGGCTCCCGAAGTCGGCGGCACGCTGATCTCCTGGGACCTGATCCTCGAGCGCGTACCTCCCATGTCGCCGGAGATTCTGGTCAACGAAACGACCGTCACCAACCAGGGATTCTCCTCGGTGGCCATGAACCGCCAGGGCCAGTTCACCGTGACCTGGACCGGCCACGGCAACCAACAGTATCAGGAAGATAATTCGGGCGACGGCGTCTTCTACCGCCGATTCGGCTTCAACGGCGACCCGATTGGCGGCGAAGTCCGCGCCAATGCCGAGGTGATCGGCGACCAGCGAATCTCCTCGATCGACAGTGACGGCGAAGGGAACTTCGTGATCGTCTTCACCGGCCCGACCAAGGACCCCTCCGGCGAGATCATTCCCGGGGCAACCGATGTCTATCGCTTCATCAGCCAGGAACTCGAGTCGCTCGAAGACTTCGACGGTCCTATGGTGACTGACGTGTGGTTCCCCAACGATCCCAATCAGCCCAACGGCGCTCGGACCCGACTGGTCGACGGAGACGCGCTGATTTCCGACGGGACCCATCCGATCAACACCTTGATCGTGGCTTTCGGCGAGGAGATGTCCACTCGCGAGATCGACATCGACATGAACGGCACTTTCGACGGTCCGGGACCGGACAGCGTGCTGAATCCGAACAACTGGATCCTCAAGCGCAACGACAGCGAACTGTTCGGGGCGATTGAGACGGTCGAATTCGATCTTAATCCCCAGACCCGCAAGTATGAAGCTCGCCTGACGCTCAGCCCCAGCGTACTCGAGACGCTTCCCGGCGGCCAGTTGAGCTTGGCGCCCGGAAGCTACGTGTTGGTCGCCAGCGAGTTGATCAACGATGCCTACTCGTACGATCCGTCGGCCGATCCGGACGCCGATCCGGACAACGCCTTCTTCATGGGCAACGCCCTGGACGGCGACTTCGACGGCAGTCCGGGAGTGTCTCCGTCGTACACGGGTCAGCCGGGATACCAGACACACTTCCTCGTGGCCGGGGGGCCGCAGTACGGCGCCGAGTTCCTGATCAACCAGACGACGCCCTATGAGCAACGATTGGCGACTTCCGAGGGCATCGGATATGGTCGCGAACAGAGCACCAAGTCGGTGGCCATCGACCATGACGGCGACTTCGTGGTCGTCTGGACCAGCTACGGTCAGGACGATCCGAGCGACCCCAGCGGCGCCGGCGTCTTCTTCCGCCTCTACGATCGAAATAACAATCCGTTGACCGGCGAAACCTTGGTCAACGTGACCACCACCGACAACCAGAAGAATCCGTCCGTGGCCATGGACGCCGACGGCGATTTCACGATCGTCTGGCAAAGCGAAGGCCAGGATGCCGACGGTAGCTCGGGCGTCTTCGCTCGACGCTTCAATGCCGTGGGGCAACCGCTCGGCGGCGAGATGTCCGTTCACAGCGAAACGATCAATCAGCAGTTCCATCCCGACATCGCCATGGACGACGACGGGAACTTCGTCGTTGTTTGGGGATCCTCCGGCCAGCAATTCAGCTACTTCAACGACGTGCATGGCCAGCGGTTCAACTACCTCGGGCAGCGTCTCGGGTCGCAGTTCCTGGTCAACACGGCCAACACGGCCGGCTTGCCCGGCTTCGAGGTCGGCGCCTCGGTGGCCATGGACCCGGCCGGCAATTTCGTGGTGGCCTGGGATCAGATCGTCGCGCAACAAAATGGCCAGATCACCGACAGCCAGATCATGGCCCAATTGTTCGACGCCGCGGGCGCACCGGTCGGGGCCGCGTTCGTGGCCGATACGGGCGCCGGCGCCGGTGGCGCGGATACCGAACGTGTCGCGAGAAACCCGCAGTTAGCCACGGACGAATCGGGTAACTTCGCCATGGTCTGGGAAAGCTTCAACGGTCTGGACTACGACGTCTTCTTCCAGACCTTTACCCTAGACACGACGGCCGATCCGCCGGCAGTAGCACCGCTGGCCAGTGGACCAGTCAATCAGTTGGTATTCGGCGGCCATCAGGTGAATCCCTCGGTAGCCATCGACGCCGACGGCGACTTCGCCGTCGTATGGAACGGAGCGGGCGGAACCATTGATGCGTTAACTCCCAACGGTCAGTCGGTCGGCGATGTCGACGACAACGGCATCTTCATCCGCAAACTGGACGCGACCGCCAGCTTCATTACTTCGCAAACTCGGGTCAACATGACCCAAGGCGGGATCCAGGAATTTCCCACCATTGCCATCGAACCCGATGGCGACATGATCGTCGTCTGGAGCGGCCAAGGCATCGGCGACCGACACGGAATCTTTGCTCGACGCTACGGCGAAGAGACCGACTTGGTCGGGCCGCGCGTGACCGGGCTCCAGTTACCCGGCGGGCAGCGAATCCCGCCGGATGGGCAAGTCATGCAGTCACTCTCGACCCTTGTGGTCACCTTCGACGAAGAGATGATGACCACCGGGCCGGATAGTGTTACCGATCCTCGCAATTATCGGCTGTTGGACGAAAACGGAATCCAATTGGTCGGCGGAATCCGCAATATCACGTTCGGACTCAATCCGGCAACCAACAAGTGGGAAGCCGTTTTGAAGATCGACGCCAACGGCGCCGGCACGGGCGACGAACCGCTTGGCAACGGACGATACGAACTGGTTATCAGTAATTCGCTCCGCGACGCGGTCGGCAATCCGCTAGGTGGCAACGGCGTTACGCCGAATGGGGCCCCGACCTCGATCTTGCTGAACGTTACCGTGCCGACCAGCTCCGAGACGCCGATTTCTGGTAATTCGAACGGTTCGCAGTCGAACGTGCCGACCGACGTGGCCTATGAAGCCATGCCGGGCAGCCCGCAGACGGTGGCCTCCGACGGCGACGGCGACTATGTCGCGGTTTGGGTCAATGATACGGTCGGTCAGGAAGGTATTTTCGCCCGCGTCTATGACGTCACCTGGAACGACGCCGAGGATCGCGAGATCATCTCGGTCGACGAGCGTGAGATCCTGGTCACCAACGATCCGACGGCCATCTATCCGTCGGTTGCCCGAGACACGGACGGCGACTTCGTGGTCACCTGGTCGGCTCAAAGCCAAGCGACCGATTGGGACGTGTACGCCCGACGGTTCGACGCGGCCGGCAACCCGCTCGGCTCGGCGTTCCGCGTGAACTCCGAGACCGAAGACGTACAGCGGTTCTCGACCGTGGCGTTGGACACCGACGGCGATTTCGTGGTCACCTGGCAGAGCTTCGACCAGGACGGCAGCGGATATGGCGTCTATGCCCAACGCTTCAGCGCGGCCGGAATCCCCATCGGCGGAGTCAACGAGACGCAAGTGCTCAGCTTCTACGACCAGCCCACGGGCACGTTCAAGCTGCGGTTCGACGGCAAAGTGACCGCGGCGATCCAATTCGACGGCAATACGTTCGAGTCGGCCAGCGAGATCGAGGCCGCGCTTCGAGCCATCGGCGTCGAGGTGCAAGTGGCGCCCCTGTCGTTGACCGATGTGGCCGTGCGATTCGTCGGACCCGAAGGGGTCCAGGATCTGGAGCCGTTGGTGGTCGTCCAGACCGCGTTGAGCGGCGGACCCTTGGCCCGGATTGTCGTCACCACGCAGTCCGACGGAGCAGCCGGCGAGTTCCGCGTGAACGACACGACCGACAACAACCAACGGTTCCCGTCGATCGCGATGGACGCCGAGGGCAGTTTCATCATCAGTTGGACCTCCGGCGGTCAGGACGGCGATGCGGCCCACGAGAGCAATATCTACGCCAAGCAATTCGTCAGCAACCGCGTCTTCCAGCAGTCCGACGGCCAATTCGGATCACGTCGTTATGCTTGGGACAGTGTGACGCAACAGTATCCGGGTGTACAGTATGCCGTTTCGACCGATGATCCGGCAAACCATATTGTCCCGCCGGGTGCGGGTTACGACGGTGTTGTGCAACTGTTCGCCGGCGGCGGTTCCGGCACGGGCGTGCTCTTGAAGACAGGTCGTCACATCATTACGGCCGCCCACGTGGTTGATAGCGGCGGCGGGGTTCCCGTGCCGTCAATCGATGCCTATTTCGATTTGCCCGGCGGCTCCACGCCAATCACTGCCACGCAGATCTTCATCCATCCCGATTGGAATGGAGATATCTTTAATGCCAACGATCTGGCCATCATTGTGTTGCCGCGAATGGCGCCGCAAGGGGCCGAGCGTTACGACCTTTACCGCGGCAACGACGAACTCGGGCACATGACCGAGTTGGTCGGATACGGCGTGAACGGCCAGGGCGCAGAGCAGGGGATGGATAATCTCAAGCGGGTCGAATACAACGTCTTCGAGGTGCTCGGCGAGGCCTTCGACGGGCTGAATATGGCCGACTTCCGCTTGGGAGCCGGTTGGTTCGACATCACGCCCGACGCCTTGTTGAGCTACGACTTCGACAGCGGTTCACCCGCCAACGACACCTTCGGCGCGCTGTTCGGAATCAATGACTTGGGATTGGGGATCCTGGAAGGGTCCGGTTCCCACGGCGATTCCGGCGGCGGCGCCTTCCTCAACGGGAAGCTCATCGGCGTGACCAGCGGCGGAATCGAGTACGGTCCGACCGACAGCGACAACCAGCCGTTCAACGTCAGCTTCGGCACCTCGGGTTTCTATACCCGCGTTTCACACTACGCCGAGTGGATCGATCTGATCTGCGAGGCCAGCGGGCCTGAGTTCCTGGTCAACCAGACCACGGCGAATAACCAAAAGTGGTCCTCGGTGGCCATGGACGCCGACGGCGATTTCGTCGTCACCTGGACCGGTTACGCCCAGGACGGCGTAGGCGGTGGCTCTGGAGCCGCGGTGAACGGCCAGCAGGGCGTCTTCGCCCGGCGGTTCGACAGCGACGGCAACGGGCTGGGCGCCGACTTCCAAGTCAACACGTTCGCCGCAGATGACCAACAAAGCTCGCAGGTCGCTATGGACCCGGCCGGCAATTTCGTCATCACTTGGGAAAGCATGCAGGATCGGCCCGGTGTGAACTCGAGCGGCAACGACTCGGCCGACAGCTTTGGCGTCTATGCTCAGCGTTATGCGAGCAATGACTCGGGCCAGTTGGTGCTGCAGTTGGACGTGGACGGCAACCCGGTCCTCGACGCCAACGGCAATCCGGTCATGGTCTGGACGTTGACCGACCCGATGCTCGGTCCCAACGGCGAGATCGGCGGCGAGTTGGCCGTCAATTCCACCAAGAGCGGCCATCAGCGATACGCCTCTGTGGCCATCAGTGACGCCGGCGACTACGTGATCGTTTGGAGCGGCGCCGGGCAAGACGACTCGCAAGGCGTCTTCTACCAGCGATTCGATCAATTGGACGACACGGCGCCGCCCACCGTGGCCGATGTGCTCAACGTGATCGAGCAGAGCGGCACGCCGCAGTTGGATCGCGTAATTGCCGGGGCCGAGTTGGAGCCGGGAATCACGCAATTCGTGGTTACCTTCAGCGAGAACCTCTCGATCGAGGACGGCATGGCCGGGGTCCACAGCGTGTTGAATCCCAACAACTGGAAGATTACCCGCGACGGCGATATTATCATCGGCGGAATTGCGTCGATCGAGTTCGGGCTCAGCAATGCGATTGCCGGCTTGACGGACTCGCTGGACACGAAGTTCCAGGCGGTGATCACCTTCGACGGCGATCCGACCCGATCGGGCAACCAGCCGCTGGGACGCGGCAGCTACGTGCTGACTGCCAAACAAGCCATCGAGGATCGTTACGAGAATGCCTTGGACGGCAATCAGGACGGCGTGGCGGGTCGCGACTTCGATCGGGCGTTCACCGTCCACTTCGGCGGTCCCACGCCGCTGGGTCCCCAGGAGCCGGACGAATATGACGACGAGTTGGAATTGCCGATCAACGATACCACGGCAGGCATTCAGGGTGAATCGGCGATTGCCAGCAATGCGGCCGGCGACTACGTCATGGTTTGGGCCAGTGCCGGTCAAGCTGCCGATGGGCCCAACGAGACGAACATCATCGGCCGACGATTCGACCGCTTCGGCAATCCGCTGAGTGCGGAATTCCTGGTCGGTTCCTATCGGACCGGTTCTCAGATTGAGCCCGACGTGGCCATGGACGAGTACGGCAACTTCGTGGTGACCTGGTCCGGCGAGGGCGAAGAGGATACTTCCGGCGTCTTCGCACGCATCTTCGACGCGTTCGGCGTTGCTCAGGAAGACGAGTTCCGCGTGAATCAATATCGCGAGAGTTACCAACATGACCCCTCGGTGACCATCGACGGCGACGGCGAGTTCGCGATCAGTTGGACCAGCACCGCCCAAGACGGCGCCCCGGACGGCGTTATCGCCCGCCGTGAGGGCCTCAACGGGCGGCCCTTGCGCAACGAGGACCTGCGCGACTGTCACAGGGCCACTCGGCAACACTCCTCCGACAAAGCAGCCACCCCGGGCGCCCACTTGCGAGACATCTCGGCCAGCGATGGCCAGGACGGCAGTGCCTGGGGAGTCTACGGACAACGCTACAATGCGGCCGGGAAGAAAGTCGGTGGTGAGTTCCGCGTCAGCGTGGAAGCCAACGATAAACAACTCGAACCACGTGTGGCCGTTGACGCTAACGGTAACTTCGTCGTCACGTGGTCCTGCTTCCTCAAGGACGGCAGCGGATACGGCGTCTATGCACGACGCTTCAACGCCGCCGGAACCCCGCGAGATGCAAACGAGTTCCGCGTCAATCAGGTGACCAAGCACTGGCAAGTCACGCCCGATGTGGGTATGGACGATGCGGGTAACTTCGTGATCACCTGGAGCACTTTCGACCAGGATAACGACATTACCGACGATTACGGCATCTATGCTCGAATCTATAACGCCAACGGGTCTAATTTCCGCGATCCGAATACCGGCGCCGTGCTGGGTGAATTCCGGATCAACGAGAACACGGTCGGCGATCAGGTGCGGCCGGCGATTGCCGTGGATTCCGACGGCGATTTCGTGATCACTTGGGTAGGGCCCGATTACGACACGACCACCGCCGTGGCTGCCGACACCGACGTCTACAGCCGAGTGGTGGTCATCAATGACGATGAGTTCGGCGCCAATCCCAGCATGTCGCTGGCTCTCGATCAATGGGAAGCCCAGCCCGGCGGATTCAAGGCCCAAAGCCTCCAGCCCACGGGTACCGACACGGTCGTGCTTCAGGGAACCAATGGCGACGATACGTTCGAGTTCGCCGGCGGCTCGACGCCCGATGAGTGGATTGTTCTAATCAACGGCGTGGCTCAGCACGTCGATTCGACCACCGGCTTCCTGAAGTTCGAAGGGCTCGGGGGTAACGACACCGTGACGTTCACGGGAACCAATGCCGACGACTGGGCCGAACTATGGCCCGACCATGGCGTGCTGATCGGCTCCGGCTACACGGTGACCGTCGAGCAGGTCGAGTCGATCACCGTTTACGGGCGCGGCGGGCACGACGAAGTGACGTTCCATGATTCCGAGGGGGACGACAATTTCGTTGTCGGCCTGCAGGGTGCTGCGATGACCGGACCGGGCGTTGATCTGGCCGTTGGCCAGTTCGAGACGGTCTACGCCGAAGCGACCGCCGGTGGGAACGACGTGGCCAAGCTGTACGATTCACCCGGTGACGACAACTTCGTGGGCGCGCCGCGCTACGGTCAACTCACCGGGGACGGGTTCTTCTTCCAGGCCGCCTACTTCAACGCCGTACACGCCTATGCGACCGGCGGCGGGAATGACGTGGCCAAGGTTTACGATTCCCCCGGCGATGACAAGTTCTACGCCACGCCCGTCGAGTCGGCCCTCTACGGCGACGGGTTCTTCAACCGCATCAAGTTCTTCAAGACGGTACGCGCCTATGCCGGGGCCGGTGGAACGGATACGGCCGAATTGCTCGACTCGGCCGGCGACGATACGTTCTTCGCCTCGCCTACCGAAGCCGCCATCTGGAACGGCGAGTTCTACAACCGCGTGAAACACTTCGAGTCGGTCAACGCCTTTGCCACCGCCGGCGGACATGACGAGGCCGTGTTGCACGACTCCCCCGGCAACGATACGTTTGTCGGGGCGCCGAAGTACGGGTTTCTCTCCGGTGATGGGTTCGCCAATCGGGCTGCCTTCTTCGAAGATGTTTACGCCTATGCCGAAAATGGCGGTTACGACTCAGCCAAGATATATGACTCCCCCGGCGACGACCAGTACGTTGCCACGCCAGTCTACGGGGCTCTCTCCGGCGATGGATTCTTCAATCGGGCCATGTACTTCGATCGCGTCGATGCCTATGCCAGTGCCGGCGGATACGACACGGCCAAGATGTTCGACTCGGCCGGAGACGATATGTTCTACGCCTCGCCAGTCGAAGGGGCCCTCTGGAACGACTCCTTCTACACGCGGGCCAAGAACTTCGAGGCCGTCCGCGCCTATGCCGAAAACGGCGGCATTGACGAGGCCCATCTATACGGATCCGACGAAAACGATATCTTTGTCGGGACCGATACGGAAGGCGCCCTGTTCAATGACGGTTTCTACAATCGGGCGAAGTTCTTCGAAAACGTTCATGCCCACGCCGGCAACGGCGATGGCGATCAGGCCTACCTGATCGATGCCGTGCTGGACGACCAACTCGGCGCGTCCTATGGCAGCCCCGAAGCGAAAACTGCCTGGTTGTACGAGTTCGAAGAGTGCTTTATCGAGGACCAGTCGTCCGTCGACGGCCGAATTAAGGAGGACATTTGCGACGAGATTCTGAAGGCTGGCTGGTAATCGACGGCCCCCTGGGTAATCCAAAATGCCTCTCGTTCTCACGCAGAGCGTGGGAACGAGGTTGTGGCTACGGATTCGGCGAATGGTGCTGGGGCGTGTTTCTTGCTAAACGGGCGTTTATTGGCCGAGAAACGGAACGCCGCAAATCTCCCCGCCTCTCTGGTCCTGGCTAAACTGCGTATCTTACGCCGGTGCGACCGCTATTTTCCGCAAGGTTTACCGATCTTGCTCAACTCCCTTGACCGGCACGTCCGATACTATCGTCACGGACGATGAGTGCATGGAATCCCTACGTCGTAACGTCGGGGTGTGTGCATGTTGAGCCAAAACCAAGGTAGAACGAGACCATGTGGCAAAACGGCAAACTTAGGCGGCTGGCGATGGGGGTGTTGGTCTTGCTGATGACGGCGCCCGCCTTTGCCCAGAACATTCGCGATATGCAGTTGTTTGCTCCGGCAAACCTCAGCTCCTATGGCCGGGGGATTCAGCCCCGGGAAGGTTTCTTCTTCAATTTCGATTTTCTCGGCTGGTATATCTCGCCGCCGGAGCAGACGACGGTCGGGTTTCCCGGCCTGACGCGGACCGCGTTCTACGGCCCGGAGCCCGAGGATGCCATCATACAGACGAACACACTGAACACCACTTTTCTAGAAGCCGAGCCCACCGAAGGGCAGCGAGTCGAGTTCGGTCGGATCACCGACCGCCACGGCTGGTTCGTCAGTACTTATCGGCTGACCAATCAAACGCAGAATCATTGGGCCACCGACGTTCCGATGGTATTCGTTGACGACGAGTTCGGCGCCGGGGGAGCCAAGAACCTGGAGGGTATCGTTGGCACGGAGCCGGATCCAGACGATCCTGACGAAACCATTAACATTATCAGGGACTTGCCGCTGTTTTTCGATGAAGTGGCGATTCGCAACAGCGTGGAGCATTGGAGCGTGGAGTTGATGGGAATCCACCGGTTCCGTCAGAACCACAACGGCGGCTTCTTCGAGGTCTTTGCCGGCGTGCGGTATATGGAATTCGACGATTTCTTCGGCGTCGACGCCCGAGGTGAAGGAGAAGTAGGCGGTGCCGGCGATCCCGATCCAGACCCCGACCCGGACCCCGATCCGGACCCCGAGCCGGAGTTGCTCGATCCTTCCGAGGTGGGCGCTATTCTGGCCGACAGCATTTGGAACACGACGGCCGAGAACCATCTGATCGGGCCGCAGCTTGGCGTGCGTTGGTTCCGCCAACGCGGCCGCTGGGTTTTCTCCACCGAAGGTCGCTACATGGCGGGATTCAACTTCCAGAACATCTTCCAGCAGGGCAACCTCGGCACGGAACTGACTCCGCCGGGCGCCATCGGAGAACCGTTGCTGATGGCTCCCACCTCATTCAACCACGCGGAGCATCCCGAGGAATACAGCAATGTGGCCGAGCTTAAAGCGGAGCTCTGGTACCAATGCACGCGGGCCGTCTCGTTCCGGGTGGGCTGGTCGGGTCTCTGGATGGACGGGATCGCGCGAGCGTCGAATCTGATCAACTACGAAGTGCCCAATATGGGATTGCGCACCCAGTTCAACCGGCAAGACGTCTTTGTTCACGGCCTGAACTTCGGCTTCATCGTCAACCGCTAGGATTGCCGAGGGCCGCGGTGGCTCAACTCTGCTGAGTGCAGAGCTTGCGCAGCTCGGTCAGCTCGGTTGTCAAGCGGTGCCGAAGCGGACTTTCCGGACGCAATTCGGTGATCAACTCGCCGGCCTTGGCGAGCGTCTCTTCGCTGATTCCGTTGCCCTTGAATAGGTTTCGCCAATTCTTAGTAATCTCTTGTTCAGTAAGCAAGCTGCACCTCGTAACGAAAAGACCAATCTAGAATGCCTCAAACACGCTCTTCTTTTGTTCTAACCTGAAAGTGCCGTTGACGCAACAGCGCTTTCAGCGATGTGACCAACGAAACTCGCAGACCGTCAGAATCTCCCGGCCCTTATGGGGTCGCGGCCCGGTCTGGCGAGTTTTTTAGGTATTGTGGGTCGATTTCCTGCAACACTTCGGCCATAGTCTCGACCGTGTAACGGATTTGCTCTTCCGTGTGCAACGACGTGATGAAATATCTCAGCCGGGTCGCCGTCTCCTCGACGGCCGGATGGAGGATCGGCATCACGTTGATACCCCGTTGGAGCATGGCTTTCGACGCTTGTAGGCAGTGCAACGAGTTACCCAGGATCACGGGAATAACCGGGGTCCCCTCGCTCATTCCCGTGTCTACCCCCGCTTCTCTGGCCAGCGTGAGGAACAAGTCGGCGCGTTGTTTGAGTTGAGCCACTCGCTGGGGTTGGGCTTGTACCAGCTTAATAGACGCCAGGGCAGCCGCGGCAGCCGAAGGGGGGATGGCGGCCGCAAACACGAAGCCAGGCGTCGTATACTTGAGGTACTCGACCAGCTCCTTGCTGCCGGCGATATATCCGCCGCAACTCCCCATCGCCTTGCTCAGCGTACCCATCCAGATGTCGATGTCGCTACGGTCCACGCCGAAATGCTCGCCGATGCCACGTCCGGTGGGGCCTAGTATTCCGATCGAGTGGGCCTCGTCGATCATGAGCATGGCCTTGTGGCGTTTTTTCACTTCGATGAAATTCGGCAGATCGGGGATGTCCCCGTCCATGCTGTAAACACCCTCGATGGCAATCAGTACGCGTCGATACTCGTGTCGATATTTTGTCAGCAATTCGTCGGCCGCCGCCCAATCGTTATGTGCAAAAGGCCTGCGGCGGGCCCCGGAGAGTATACATCCTTGGACGATGCTGTTGTGGGCTAATCCGTCATGCAAGATCAGGTCGCCGGGTCCCATCAGGTGGCCGATAATGGTTTCGTTCGTGCTGTGGCCGCCCACCATGGCGATCGTGTCCTCGGTTCCCATCATTTGGGTGATCGCCCGTTCCAGTTCGATATGCACGACCTTTTCGCCCGCAACCAGTCGGCTGGCCGAGGTACTGGAGCCATATTTGTCCAAGGCCGCCTTGGCCGCCTAGCTGACCACCGGATCCCCCGACATTCCCAGGTAGTTGTAGCTGGCAAAGCTGATCACCTCTTTCCCGTCGATGGTCGTCCGGTCGTTGGTCACCCCCTG
>CAYYOX010000058.1:0-17603 GCA_964473065.1 uncultured Planctomycetaceae bacterium
GATCGCGATCGAATCCTGGCTGGCCAACCTGCCGCCCGAGACGCCGGTCGCCGGACCCGTGCTGCGGAAGTTGGCCGAAGTGATCCCCTCGCACGTACACGTCCTGGATGCGATCCATTGGCCGGCCAAGGCGTCGCAAGTCGCCCGACTGGCCGAGCGACTCTACGGTAAAGGCCAACGCGACGACCCGTTCGCCCTAGTGCCCCACTACTCGCGCCGCAGCGCGGCCGAGGAGAAATGGGCCCAGCGCCACGAAAGCAAGGAGACATAGCAGCCCGTAGCATATGCCATTTCGTGGTTCAGGGAATGATCGTAGGGTGGGTCGAGCAGCGAAGACCCACGCGGGAGTTTGTGAAATGCTTCTGCGGGGAACACAGTCCTGAATATCGAATATCGAACAAGGAATGACGAATGTTGAAGTGTCTTGGCGTGCGTGCTTCCTTCTTCCTTCGATATTCCTTGTTCGATATTCGATATTCACTTGATCCGCCGCGTGGGTCTTCGCTGCTCGACCCACCCTACGTATTCACCGGATCATGTAAAGCCATTTAGATCTCCAGAAGTTTCACCACTCCAACGACGAGGTATCACGTGTCGACCGACGAGCCGATCATCCCGCCGGAGTCCGCGACTGGGAACTTCAGGTCGGAGTTGCGAATCGTCGCGAAACTAGCGACCGTCGTGATACTGATGTATGCCGGCGTGATCCTGCCGGTGATCTGCTTCGCGATGGGCTGTCCCGAGCAACCAGATTGGCAATCCGGAAACCTTGGCGACTTTGCCAAACTGCTGCTTTCCCATAAGCCGTCAATGCCGATTTATCCCTTTCTGCTTTATAACATGACGTGCATGGGGATGCTGATCGTCCGGTGCGACCGATCTTCCGAGCACCTTGCCGTACGATTTGGGATCTACACGGGCGTGGTGCTTGCGTTGCAGTATTGGGTGATTCTCTCGCTCGCTATTATCGGTCGCCAAGACGTGCCGCGCGGGCTATTCATCACGGGGCTGGGAGCATCGATTCTCGCCGGCGCGGCTTGGGCTCTTGTGGCGATCGTGATCGCCGTCTTTCGCAAGGCAAACTGGAAGTTTCTCTGTGCATTCATTGCATTGGGCGTGCTCACAGAGTTGTTGGTAATCGCGCTGTCTGGCGAGTCGATTGCCTTGATGCTGGCCGCCGCCCCCTTCGGCTGGTCGTTGATGTGTGCACCCGCCCTGACACTCGGAGCTTACACGTTCATGACCTGGTCTTTGATTCGCCACAGCCCGACTCGGCGGCTAAGGTTCACTCTGGCCCAACTGATGATCTTGCTTACCTGGGCGGCAGTCTATATGGCGGCCTGGCGAACGGCCGTGGTCCTGATGTGGCAGGAGTACGCGAAATTGCCCACCGAGCCAACAGGGGATTGCTACATTGCCACGGCCGCCGCTGCGGGGCATCGGCGGGTGGTTGGCGGGAAGATGTGCCGGACTCGTAGCGGGAAACGCTTCCCTGTCAACGACCAGATGCGCTGTTTCAAAGCGACGGAGTTAGCCCTGCTGGCACTTTGCCCGACGGCGCATCGTTTGTGCCGAAGGGTCTACGATCGCCTCGGGCCGCGGCTGGCAAGCAGACTGGTTCATCCCCTATTGGCCGACATGGCCTATCTGACGCTCAAACCGGCCGAGTGGGCGTGCCGGGGCGTTTTGGGGCTCGCGTTTTTCGGTCAACGGGAGATGATCGCTCGGCTGTACTGCGCGGATCACATGCCGTCGACAGACGGAACGTCGGGCAAGGTAAGACCGCTAAACGTTTGAGGGTTACAACTCGGCGATGACCTCTTGGGCGGCGGTGATGGTTGCGTCGACGTCTTCTTCGCTGTGGGCCGTTGAGAGGAATAGGGCCTCGAACTGGCTGCAGGGCAAGTAGATGCCGCGCTCGATCATACCCCAGAAATACTTCGCATATCGGGCCGTGTCGCATCGGGCGGCGCTGTCCCAATCGGTGACCGGGCCATCGTTGAAGAACAACGTTAGCATCGCGCCGACTCGGCCGACCGAGTGCGGCACGGAAGCGGCCGCTTCGTCGAGTCCCTTGGCCAGCCGGGCGGAAAGCGCTTCGAGCCGCACGTAGGCATCCGTATCGCGAAGCGTCTTCAATGTGGCGATCCCCGCGGCCGTGGCCAGCGGATTGCCGCTTAACGTGCCGGCCTGGAAGACTGCGCCCGCCGGCAATACGTGGTCCATGATGTCGGCCCGACCTCCGTAAGCGCCTACCGGCAGTCCGCCGCCGATGACCTTGCCCATGGTCGTCAAGTCGGGCGTAACACCGAAAACTTCCTGCGCTCCGCCGAATGCAACGCGGAACCCCGACATCACCTCGTCGAAGATCAGCACGGCCCCATGCCGTTGCGTGATTTCTCGCAAAGCGGTCAAAAACTCTTTCGACGCGGGAACGCAACCCATGTTGCCGGCCACCGGTTCGACGATTACGCCCGCGATCTTCGAGCCGTGCTTGTCGAAGGCCGCTTCGAGACCTTTTGGATCGTTGTAGGCGAGGATCAAGGTGTCCTTGGTGGTCCCTTCGGTCACGCCGGGTGAGTTGGGCACCGAGAGGGTCGCCGCGGCACTGCCGGCCGCCACCAGTAGGCTGTCGACGTGGCCGTGGTAGTTCCCGGCAAACTTCACGATCATTGGCCGATCCGTATAACCGCGAGCCAACCGGATCGCGCTCATGGTGGCCTCGGTGCCCGAGTTGACCAGCCGCACCTTCTCGACCGACGGAACGGCCTCGATAACCAGCTCGGCCAATTCGTTCTCGGCCAAGGTCGGAGCGCCGAAACTCGTTCCGCGACTAACGGCCGCCTCTAATGCCTTGCTCACTTCCGGATGGCAGTGCCCGAGGATCATGGGTCCCCACGAGCCGATGTAGTCGACGTAGCGGTTGCCGTCCAAATCGAACAGATAGGCGCCCTCGGCCCGCTCGAAGAAGATCGGCTCGCCTCCGACGCCTCCGAAGGCGCGGGCAGGGCTGTTCACGCCGCCGGGCATCAATTGTTGGGCTCTGGTGAACGCGGCTTGACTCTTCTGTCGTGACATGGGGTCCCCACGGGTGTTTTGGAAAATTGGAACAATTGGCAGCCGGCGACTCGGACTGCGTTATCTTCAAGGAACGATTCTACAGAAATCGGCCGTATGCTTTCCAGGGGTGAGCTCTTTGGCGAAGGCGGTTTTTCTGTAACCGGGAAAGTGCGTGGGGTTTAGGATTCAGAATCTCTGGACAGACGCGGGATCGTAGTGCAGAACCCCGAACCCCTTGCCTGTCAATAGGTTACGTCACGTGGAAAAAGGGGACAGGCACCGAGCCGGAAGGGTTTCCAGCGGGTTTGGCATCTACTGATGCTCGGAGCCAGTCCCCATTTTCCACTCCACCCGAGCGACTTTGCGGATCTCTGGAGTTCAGTCAGCGGCGGCTTGACTGCCGCCATCTTTCCGGCCAAAATGGGGGTCAAGCGGGCCAGCGTGCAATACGACGCGAATTGGCTCTCGTTTTCGAACTGGACAACCGGAGAAAGCTTATGAATCGTGCATGGTGGCAACTTGGCGTAGCGATGTTCTTGGTAACCTCGGGCGTATGTTTCGCAGAAAACCTCGCCGGCAAGTCCCGGCCGGTTACGGCGCCGCCGGAATCGCTCGGATTGGATCCGTTCTACAAGAAACACATCAGCGTCGATGGGTTTGCGGTGGTCAGTTCGGCGGAGGTGTCGGACTATGCGCTTCAGGAGGCGGCCTATCTGATCGACCGCATGTTGGTCAACCGCCCGGACGTTCGCAAGGCGATGATCGAGAACCGCGTCCGCTTCACGGTCATGGCGTCCGACGAGTGGACGACTGACGTTCCCGAGCATAGCGATCTGAAACCGCCCGAGTTCTGGGACCGCCGTGCACGCGGCCTGGGCGCCACGCCCGAGCGACCATCGGTCAGTTGTGGCGAGGAGAACCTATTGCAATACCCGGGCGATCCGTACCATACGGAGAACATTTTGATCCACGAGTTCGCCCACGCCATGCACCACATGGGCCTAAACTCGGTCGACAAGGAGTTCGATCGCAAGCTCGAAGCACTCTACAAGAAGGCGATGAAGAAGGGACTTTGGAAGGACAAATACGCGGCGAACAATCGGGCCGAGTATTGGGCCGAGGCCGTCCAATCGTACTTCGACACCAATCGAGAAGACGACCACGATCACAACCACGTCAACACACGCGAAGAGCTCCAGGAGTACGATCCGGAGCTGGCGGCCTTGGTGGCCGAGGTCTTCCACAATGAGCCGTGGCGTTTTCGTTGGCCGGAAGATCGCGACGAGCCGGGCCACTTGGAAGGATACGACGTTAGCAAGGCGCCGCGTTTCTCGTGGCCGGCCGAGTTGCTCGAGTGGTGGGACAAGAAGGAAGCCGCCGGCGAAGTCCCCGCTCCGAGTAGGCAGTGAGCAGTGGGCAGTGGATAGTGGATAGTGGATAGTGGTTAGTGGATAGTGGTTAGTGGATAGATCAGGCGCCTCAAGCCCGCCGACTGCGTTCGGCGGGAATTATCAGCACATGCGTAGCACGCGACGAATCGCACGGGAAAAGCGGACGCTTCGGGCCATGATCGGCATTTTCTGCCGGGGGCAGCATGGTACGGGTAAAGAGTTGTGTGCCGAGTGCTCGGAGTTGCTCGAGTACGCTTACGAGCGCTTGGGGCGATGTCCGTTTGGCGAAGATAAGCCGACTTGTGCCAAGTGCCCCGTGCATTGCTACAAACGGTCCATGCGAGAGAAGGCGGTGGGCGTGATGCGTTATGCCGGCCCGAGAATGGCCTATCGACATCCGCTGTTGGCCCTATCGCATCGGATGGACGGATTTCTGACCCGAAAACGGGAGGACCGGCCCTAGTCAGACAACTTCATGCCGAGCCTCTCGCCATCAGGGATATCCCCTCCTCGCAGAGGGGGCCATGGTGCATCCTCTGGACAAGCCGGTCCGTTGTCGGCAAACTTTTGTAGCTGCGTTCGCCAGAACGTGGTCGTACCCATCGGAAACGACACGGAATCGCTACATGGCACCTGATCGCGTTGAGGAAAACATCCGAGAGTTTCGGGGTGGTTGGTTCAGCGGCATTCAGACGCGGCTGGCGGTTCTCTTCAGTCTGGTCTTTGTGATCGCGCTGGTCGTCATGGAATTCGTCGACTTCCTCGGTGTGCCTTTTACCGCATACAATGGAAGATTCGGCGATGCGAGGATCGAGGCAATCAAAGGTCTGGACCTGATCGCCGACCTGAAAGAGGAGCGCCTGCTGCGATGGATCGAGGAGCGGCGGGATGACATCCACGTGCTGGCTCGCAACCGGTCGATCGCAGCCCAATTCGAGGCACTCCGCAGCGCGGTCGGACAATTGAGCGCCGAGCATCCACAACCGGACGATGTCTGGTTCGCCCTGCTAGAGCAGCCCAGCTACACAACGCTGGCCGAGCACCTCGATCTGGTGAAGAAGGCTTACGGGGTTTACGAGAGAATCCTGATTGTGGATGCGGCTACCGGTAGGATCCTGGTTTCCACCGAGGAAGTGGACGTCGGTACGGATGTCAGTGACCAAAGCTTCTTCCGCGAGACCCTGCGTTCACCGGAGGACTACGTCGGCGACGTGCAAGCCTCTGCCGACCCCCACGGCCCGGTGTTCCATGTGGGCCACGGCGTTTTCCGCACGGAAGGCGAGGTGGTTGCCTTGATCATTGGGGAAGTCAGCACCGAGGGTATGATCCGGCCCATGTTGCACACGGGCGAGGGATTGGGCGCCCGGGGAGAATCGCTGCTGGTGAACAAAGACGTGAAGATCCTCACTTCGCTGAAGCATCCGTTACTCGACGGGACCCGGCCCGAACCACTGGCGTACCAGATTACGGCCGAACCGGCTGTCCGCGCCGCGCGCGGGGAGCGTGACGTGATCGAGAGCGATGACTACCGCAATGAGCCGGTCCTGGCCGCCTTTCGCTACATCGAGATCACGCCGGAACTGGGCTGGGGGATGGTGGTCAAACGCGACCGGGCCGAATTGCTGGCCCCCTTGCGACACGACATACTCGATTCCTTCTGGGTCGGCTTGGCTAGCGTGCTGCTGGTGGTGATGCTGACCATCGGCGTGGCCCGAACGGTTACCCGTCCGTTACGATCCTTGAGCCAAACGACGCGCCGCGTGGCCGCGGGCAATCTGTCTGCCCGGGCCGAGGTCGCCACTTCGGACGAGGTGGGTATGCTGGCTTCGACTTTCAACACGATGATCGAGCGGATCCAGCACTGGCAGGAAGATCTGGAAACAGAGGTCGGCGCCCGTACTGCTGAGCTTCTTGCGGCGAACGAAGAACTCAACCGCGAAGTCGGGCAACGCAAGCAGGCCGAAGCGGAATTGGCTCGGCACCTCGACCAGCTCGAAGACCTGGTTGCCGAGCGAACCCGGGACCTCGAGGAGGCCCAAGAGGCCTTGATCCGGCAAGAGCGACTGGCCGCGCTGGGGCAATTGACGGCCGTAGTCAGCCACGAGCTTCGCAACCCCTTGGGAACCATTCGCACCTCGTTTTATACCATCGACCGGCGACTTCGCGGCAAGATGCGCGACCTCGAACCGGCCTTGGATCGAATCGAACGAAGCATTCTCCGCTGCAACGCGATCATCATCGACTTGCTCGATTTCGGGCGGGTCAGATCGCTCGATCTTTGCGATACGGAGATCGACCAATGGCTGGAAGGCGCGATCGACGAGTTCGAGATTCCCGAGAACATTGTCCTGTCCCGGGAGTTGAACTGCGGCGCGAGCCTCCCGTTGGACCAGGAGCGTTTTCTCCGCTGCGTGCTCAATGTACTGAGCAATGCGTGCCAAGCTATGCCCGACGGCGGTATGCTTAGGGTGTCTTCCAACCGCGAAGACGGAGGGGTGGCGATTCGCTTAGCCGACACGGGTTGTGGAATTCCGCCCGAGAAGCTAGAAAAGATCCTCGAGCCGCTTTACAGTACGAAAACCTTCGGGGTCGGCCTCGGGCTGCCCATCGTTAAACAAATCATCGAGCAGCATGGCGGACGCATAAGCGTCCAGAGTCGGCCGGGCGACGGAACCACCATCGTCCTACATCTGCCCATGCAAACCTCCCCTACCAATACCTCAAAGGAACCACATCATGGGTAAGCTACGGATTTTCGTTGTGGACGACGATCACGATTTCGCGGAAAGTTTGGCCGACGTACTAAGACTCGACGGACACGAGGTCGACACGGCCTACTCCGCGGAAGAAGCCATCGAGCGGTTCAAGCAAGAGGATTACGACATTACCTTCATGGACGTCAAGTTGCCCGGCATGAACGGTGTGGAAGGCTTCATGGAAATCCGCAAGCTCAAGCCGGATGCCCGTGTCTATATGATGACCGGGTTCAGCGTCGAGCAACTGCTTCAACAGGCCGTCTCCAACGGGGCCCTCGGCGTGCTGAATAAACCGCTCGATCTCGACCGGCTCCTGGAAATGCTCAACAACATCAAACCCGAGGGGATCCTGGTAGCGGACGATGATCCCGAGTTCGTCGAAAGTATTCGCGAAGTCCTGGTCGAAGAAGGCTACACCGTTTATGTCGCCACCAACGGGCAAGAAGCCATCGATCGAGTCCTCGCCAACGGGATCGACGTGCTCATCCTCGATCTGCGGATGCCCGTGCTCGGAGGATTGGAGGTCTTTATGCAACTGAAAAACCGCGGCCACGGCCTGCCTACCATTATTGTGACCGCCTACGCCAAGGAAGACGTGGAACAGATCCATAAACTCCGCGGCATGGCAGACACCGGCATTCTCACCAAACCCTTCGACCCGGCCGAACTGCTGGAAAGCATCAAAAGCCTGATTGGCTCGTAAGGCACGAAGTCGAACGACGAAGCACGAATGACGAAACATTATTGGGGCATTCGTCATTCGGGTCTCCCGCGTGGGTCTTCGTACCTTGACCCACCCTACAAGAGGTCCAGAAGTTGGTCGGCCAGTTGGGGCAGATTGCTTCGCGACCACAGGGGAAGCGGGATGTCGGGATGGTCGTCGGTTACTACGGCCACGATCTGATTGTGCTGGGCCGCGAGGCACGGACCGCCCACCGCTTCTCGCCAGACCTCGACCATCTTACCCGGCCCGGCAAGGTGCCCTTCGACCAACACCACCTCGCAATCGGCGAACAGCGGCTCGAGACGATCGTAGAAATCGCTCTGGGGATCCCGGCGAAAGTACAGGCCGATCAGGTCGTTCGTGACCACGGCGGCCGGATCCGCGCCGGCGTGGCGTTGGCGGTGTGAATCCTTGCCGGGCGTATCGAGTTCGTGGACGTGGCTGGTGTGCTTGATCGTACCGACTCGCAGCCCGCGTCGGGTCAGCTCCTCAACCAGTTCGAGGATCAGCGTCGTTTTGCCATGGTTCTTTCGGCCAACGATATGGATGGGCTGCATCAGTGAGAAAACTCCGCTTCGGTTCGGGGCGTTAGTTTGACCAGGGCGCGTTGCCGATCCAGCTAAACGGCAAAGATTCGCCGGCGGGAATCATGGACTTGCCCGGCGGCACACGCGCGTAGCAGTTGGCCCCGGCCGAGGTGAACACGTCCGCCGAACTGGTCCCCGGCAGCAGGTTCACGGCCCACTGATTGTCCGCTCTTTCAGCATGTGCGGGAACAAAGAAGGCCCGGCTTCGCTTCGGCTGAAACGGGTCGACCAGGCAGCCTTGCAGGGCCTCGAGCACGGGCGGTTTCGATTCCATCTGGCGGATAGCCGCCGTCACGTAGCGATGGAAACACAAGTGCGAAGCCAGCGGATTGCCGGGCAGGCCGAAGATCAGTTGCGACTGCCTCTTGGCAAACAACAGCGGTTTGCCCGGCTTCTGGCTCACCTTATGGAAAACGGTTTCGGCGCCGTAGTCCTGCAACGCCCGGGGAACCAGATCGTAGCTGCCTACCGACACGCCGCCGGTGAGCAAAACGACATCTCGGTCGGCCGCCTTCGCGAGCGAATCGAGGATTGCGTCCAGGCGGTCTTCCGCATGAAGGTGCAGCATCTGCCGGACGCCAACGTCGCCTGCCATGGCCACGAGCATCGGCCCGTTGGAATCGCGAATTTGTCCCGGCTTCGGCTCCTGGTTGCCGGGAATCAACTCGGCGCCGGTCGTAATCACAGCCAGCCGGGGCCGCGGAACCACTTCAACGGTGGTCAGGCCGAAAGAGGCCATCGTCGCGACCGCCAAGGGAGTGATGGTCTGTCCGGGTTGAAGCACGACCCGCCGGGCCTCGCACTCGCTTCCCTGTGGCGCGATGTGTTCCCCCGGCGGAATCTCCTCCGGCAACGTGACCCGATCGCCTTCCCGTCGGACCCGTTCCTTCTGCACCACGGCCTCCGTGCCGGGCGGGCAAGGAGCCCCGGTCATGATCTCGAAACAAGACTCGTCACCCAGCCGAGTCGCCACATGCTGCCCGGCGGCGATTTCTCCCGCCACATCGATCGTCCGCCCTGCCTGAACGAGGCGCACCGCATAGCCGTCCATCATCGACCGATCAAACGGCGGATAATCCCGATCGGCCCGAACCGCCTCCGCCAACTGCATGCCACAAGCTTCGGCCAGCGGAACGGACTGCGGCCGAGACGCCACGGCCGCTTGCAGAACCAACCTCAGCGCTTCGTCCGGATCGACCATGGTTTAGAGCATCTCGCTTTCTTCAACGCGCAATACGGGAAAGCCCTCATTATGCCCCCAATCCCCTACGCCCACAACCGAGGGCCCGCCTGCTAATCACGGGCGGCAAAAGATACCCGCTTTCAACCCCTTAGCCATCGAGCAAGCGTTTCACCAGCCGATAGACTTCCGTGCATGAGTTGCAATCGGCGGCAGGCTTATCCATGCCGTGGTGCTTTTCGCGGACCGACATAGCGTTTTCTATGGCTGCGTTTGTCTGGTCGCTAACGAGTCTGTAAATGGCACCATCGCTCTTGTTGTAACTTGTCGAGAACTCTCTCTGCCAACACTTGTCAAGTTGAGCGATTACGGCACCGCAGTCGTTGAATATCCTTGCGGTTCTCTCGAAATGCGAGAGCAGCCATACTTCGAAAGCCGGATTCGAAAGACAGGCCTTGATGTCGTTTTCACGGAGAATCGTCAGTGCCTTGTCGAGTGATGCACGCTGATTGGCATCTTCGACATCCATGACACACCAGACCTCATCGTACTCGGTATTGGAGTTGTCCTTGCTCTGGACGGCATGTTTTGCAACGGCCTCGGGCGACCCGCCCTTTCCCCTTTTTACCGTGATGGCAAATCGCTTGCAGATCGCGTCCTCCCGCTTGAGTTGATCGAAATAGTTCCTTTCGGTTTCTTTGCCTTCACAGACCAAGAGGACAGTCGTCTTTAAGGGGCGATGCGAGGTTTTGCGTCGTGACGGGCCGCTGCGTCTCATTTGATTTCCAGATCCTCGAAAGCGGGCCCGAAATTCGGTACGCCCCCATAGCGGCCGGCAAGATAGTTTACCTCGAACGCTTCCCGTTGCCGGGGTCGCTTTTCGGGCTCGATATCGGACAGCGAAAACAGACTGGTCGCTCCACCACGCTGCTTCTCCGTAAGCCATATCTGATCGCGGCGAAACAGGGCAGGCGTCATGAGCGTGCTGTCATGCGTAGCAAACACGATCTGAGCCCCGTTCGGGTTGGTATCCGAGCTTTGGAACAGTTCGACCAGCTTGAATGTCAGCAACGGATGCATACTGCATTCCAGTTCGTCCACCACCAGCAGGTTGCCGTTGTCCAAAGCACCCAAAACAATACCAATCAGAGCAAAGAAACGCTGGGTCCCGTTTGACTCGTCCTTTTCGAGGGAGAATTCGATGCACTCGCCCGACTCCACATCTCGATGTACAGTTTGCACATTGAAAGCGCGACATGCCTCGGTAAGTCTTCCCTCGGAGCTCGGGTCAGGCTGACCATGCCTTCCGATGAACAAAAACTCCCTCTGGAGTTCTCCGATTATGTTGCCAACAAGCGCCGGTTCTACTCTTGCGGAGATGCCGTCGATTCCAAGGTCGGCGTCGTGCAACAGTGCCTCCACACGCGCGCTAAAACTCGCATCCTCGCGAACGCGCCTCGCCGTGTTTTGCATCAGGCCGTCTGGTGGCGTTGCGAGATCTAAATGCCACAGGCCAGCCTGAAACCACAGGAAGAGTTCTTTCACGAAAGCCTCGTTCATTTCGGCGGCGCGAGAGAGAAACAACCCATTGTCGCGAGTCTTGTCCGTCAGATCCTTGGCCTGTTTCAGTTCGCCGCGGAGCCCCCAACTCGTTTCACCCGTTTCGGTGTCATACTCGCGCAGTAAAGGGTTCATGAGCCGACCCCCTTTGCGCCGGACATGCAGCCACTCATCATGGACACGTTCGATAGTCGCTGAGAAGCCATACTGATATTCCGTACCATCGAGGAGCAGTCTCACTTCAAATGCCGTTGGCTTGGTTCGCCATTGCGGATCGAGCCGAAAGGGTTCGATTCCTACAATGGGATCGCCGAGAGTCATTGTGGTCGCGGAATTGCCGACAAACGCGCGCATGAATCGCAACGCTTTGAGCAGGTTGCTCTTGCCCGAGGCGTTTGAGCCGTAGAGCGCGGCCGCCTTCAGGAGCCCGAACTTGCCGCAATCGACGACATGCTCGGGATGGTTGGAATCCTTGCCGGCAACCAGCGAGAGCGTTTGCTCTTCGGCGAAGGACCGATAGTTTTCGACGCTGAATTCGATCAGCATGGCTCTTGCCTCACGCAGAGTGACATAAACTGGACCCTTTTCATCATACGCCAAGAATCGGCCACTTAACACCCCCATCGTGCAAGAAACTCGCAGGAATGCCACTTTAGGCAAGATATATCCGTTCTAAAGAGCAATTCCGCAATCAGCTACCCCCCATTGCGGTGGCTCGCCATAAAAAAACGCACGGCCGGGAGTGCCGACCGTGCGTCTTGGGGGATTATCTCGAATTGGCCCTATCAATACTCCCGCTTCTTCAAGCCGGGCATGGGAACGGGGTACTTGCCGTCGGCGTCGACTGGGACGGGGGCCGGGCCGTCGGCGGTTAGCTTGTCGATCCCCGGGGCCAACTCGTGGTCGTTGTTGAGCATCTCGTCGAACGTGACGATCTTGCCCGTGTGGGCGGACAGGCGGCCCATCGAACTTACCATGCTGGCCTCCGCGCCGCGCTTCGCCTCGTTATAAGGCTTGTCCTCGCGAATGGCCTCGACCAGATCGTCCCATTCCATCTGATAGGGACTCGGCTCGACCGGCGGGCCCCAAATGAGGTTCTCCTTCGTCATGTTGTGGCCCTGGTAAGTCCGAACCTTGCCCGGGTGATGGCTGGCGGTCGAGATGATGGCCGAACCTTTCGTGCCGTGGGCGAAGCTGGAAAACTCGTTGTGGCAACCGGGCATGTTCCGGCCGTAGTAGAAGAGCTTCGTCCCGTCGGGATAGGTGTATTCCATCGAGTACGTATCGAGGTTCTGGTCGACCGCCTTGCCGCGGTAGTGGCGACCGCCCAAGGCATGAACCTTCACCGGCCAGGCGCCCTTCATCCAGGAGCATTCGTCGATCTGATGGATGAAGAAGTCGTTGTACATGCCGCCGCTGGCCCAGATGAAGCTGTGGAACTTCTGAATCTGGAACAGCGTTTCGCTCATATTGCCCGGGTTGGGCGTGGCGCCGGTCCAGTTGCTCATCCGGTAGCCTCGCAGAGCGATGATGTCGCCGATTTCGCCGTCTTCGATTCGCTGCTTCAGCTCTTGACGCCCGCGGCAATGGCGGATCATCAGGCCCACGCCCACTTTGAGGTTCTTCTTGTCGGCCTCGGCAGCCAGACCGATCATTCTCTTGGTGGTCGGTCCGTCGACGGTGACCGGCTTCTCCATGAAGACGTTCAGGCCCTTCTCCACAGCGTAAGTGAAATGGACCCAGCGAAAGGCCGGCGGAGTGGCGAAGATGGCCACGTCGCCCGAACTCAAACAGTCCATGGCCTTCTTGTACCCCTCGAAGCCGACGAACTTCCGGTCGTCCGGCACGTCGACCTTGTCGCCGAACTGGTTGCTCAGGTTGCCGTAGCTCGATTTGAGCCGTTGCTCGAAGACGTCGGCCATGGCGACCAGTTTGATCGGGCCATTCTTGACCGACAGGGCATTGGCCGCCGCACCGGTTCCTCGACCGCCGCAACCGATCAGCACCGTGTTGATCGTATTATCCTCGGCCGCATGAACGTGCGGAATCACGACGCCGGCCAAAGTCGAGGCCGCGGCGATCCGGCCGCTACTCTTCAGAAACTCGCGACGCGAACTGGAGCTACTCTTGATCTCGCTCATCTGTGTCTCCTGCTACGTGGTTGGTGATTGGCTTGACTGTAGGAGGCGACTCCCGTCGCCGTTTCTGTTTACCTAAGCGTCATCGAGACGCTCAACCCCCTATTTTCCCCGGTCGCCACGGTCGTGTCAACAGCAGCGGGAAGCCCTTGCGGTTATCAAAACAGCCCGCTATAATGGGTGGGTGCCTGCTGCTATAAAGCCGCGACCGGCGGTCGCGAATATTGGCGAGGCGAACGTTAAACAGGGCTCTGGCGCGACCAGCGGTCGCGGCTTTATAGGCCATTGGCATGGCCAGACGAACTGGCCCCGAACCGCGAAACGTCATTAGAACCGAGGAAAAGCCATGAATCTGAAAACGTGCCTGCTTCTGTGCTGTAGTATTATCAGTTCGTCAGCCACGGCCGAAGAGGTTCGGATCCTGGCCAAAAACCTTTCGGCCAAGTCGGACAACATCGCGCCGGAATATGCCGAGTTCGACAACCTCACCCTGTGCGTCGGCAACGGCGGGTTCATGGAGTGGGCGGCGGATGTGACAGGCGGAACCTATTGGGTTCATTTCTATTACTGCTCCGGTAACCGGCGACCCTGCCGGCTGAGTGTCAACGGCAATCCGCTGCCCGGCGACATGCTGGCCGACCTGACTGGCGGATTCATGGCAACGAACCTCCAATGGCAGACCCATGGCCCGTTCGAGATGGCCAAGGGGAAAAACACCGTTCGCGTTACGGCCGGCGGTCTGATGCCGCACCTGAAGGGGCTGGTTGTCTCGACTTCCCAGCAACCGCCGAATCCGGATACGTTCGTCGATCCGGCCGAGGTGGCTGCCAGACGGCGGCGGCAATTGAATCCCGAGGGGTTGCAGGCCGCGATCGAGTATTTGGGTGAGAAGTATGGGGCCGATTATGCTCGCGGTGGGGAGTTGTTGGGGAGACTCGATCGACTGGATCTTGCAGTGAGGTCCGCCGACCCAAGGTCGAGGCCGCAAGCGGCCGAGGAGATCGAGCGATTGAAGTATGACGCATTGGTTAAAGAGAACCCGCTGTTTGATTTTGACAAGTTGCTGTTTGTGCGGCGTTATACTTACCAGTCCAGTCATTACTACACCGACTACATCGACGGGTGTGTGCATTTCGGGGGCAATCTGTGCGTGCTCTCGCTGGCCGACGGCAAGGTGACCGAGGTGGTCCCGCAGTTGGCCGGGGGAATTTTCGGTCGCTTCGATCTGTCGTTCGACGGCAAGCGGGTGCTCTTCGACTACAAGGCCAAGATCGGCGAAGGTTTCCGGATCTGGGAGATTGGCGTCGACGGCAGCGGCCTGCGTCAGATCACCTTTCCGCCGTCGGATGAAGCGGCGCGGATCGCCAAGTACAAGATCAACGAGAGATACCAGCACCACACCGACGACATGCACCCCTGCTATCTGCCCGACGGCGGAATCTGCTTCATTTCCTCCCGTTGCGAACGGGGTATCCTCTGCGACGGGCGCGATTTGCTCACCACCACCACGCTTTATCGGATGAATGCCGACGGGTCGGAGATGCAGGTGCTCTCCGACACGCCGGTCAGCGAGGCGTCGCCCAGCGTGATGAACGACGGGCGGATCCTCTACACGCGTTGGGAATATGTCGACAAGGCCGATGTGGTGATCAAGTGCCTTTGGGCCATGCGACCCGACGGGACCGGCTCGGTCGAGGTCTTTGGCAACGACATCACGTTTCCCGACACCATGCTCCACGGTCGGGCGATCCCCGGATTCAACAACCTGTTCGTAGTGATCGGCGCCCCGCACATGCCGCTGGGCGTGGGCACGGTCATTCGCGTGGATATCGACTATCCGATCCGCACGCGGGAGCCGATGACCTACATCACACCGCACGTCGACGTCCGGCAGGAGTACGGTTACAACCATGGTTACCGACAGGGCTACATTCATGATCGTGACGGAAAATGGGTCCACAGCACGGCCGGACCGCTGTATACCGACGCCCAACCGCTCTCGGACAAGTTCTTCCTGGTCTCTCATAACCCGGACAAGTCGTGTCACGACGTGAAGGCTTGGGGGCTGTACCTGCTGGACGAGTTCGGCAATCACGTCTTGATTCACAAGGACGACGAAATGTCCTGCTGGCAGCCGATCCCCTTGCGGCCACGAAAGAAGCCACCGTTGCTGCCGCTGGCCACGCAACCCCAGAAGCAGCCGGGCACGCTCGTGCTCAGCGACGTCTACGAAGGGCTCCAGGACGTGCCGCGCGGTACGATCAAGTACCTGCGAGTTTTAGAGACGGTTCCCCGACCTTGGGCGGCCCGACGGTTCTGGGATGGTGACAATGCCTACCAGCAACATGCCGTGGTCAGCATGAACGGCAGCCTGCACGTGAAGCGGCTGCACGGGATCGTGCCGGTCGAGAAGGACGGGTCGGCCCACTTCAACGTGCCGCCGGACAAGAACCTGTTCTTCCAGGCCTTGGACGAAGATTTCATGGACGTGCAGCGGATGCGAACGTTCATCAACCTGCGGCCCGGCGAGACGCGGTCGTGCGTCGGCTGCCACGCGATGCGGCAATGGGCCCCGGCCAATAAGCTGTCCTTGGCCTTGCAGCGTTCGCCCAGTCCGCTGATGCCGCAGCCGGGCGACGAGACGGCCTTGCGCCCGATCCACTACACGACCGATGTGCAACCGATCCTCGACAAGCATTGCATCGAGTGCCACAATCCCGACAAGCCCGAGGGCGAGTTGGACCTGACCGACGAGCTGACCACGCTCTTTTCGCGATCGTACGAGAACCTGCTGGGCAAGGGCTTCGTCTACGTGTTCCACGAGAACCAGCCGAAGACGGGCGAGGCCGCGCCGATACCGCCGTACACGATGGGCTCGCATGTGAGCCGATTGGTCGAGCTTCTGCGTGAAGGGCACGAGGATGTGGAGCTTTCCCGCGCGGAGTTCATCCGGCTGGTCACTTGGGTCGACGCCAACGCGCCGTATTACGGCAGCTACTTCGGCCGCCGCAACGTTAAGTACCGTGACCACAACGACTTCCGACCGCTCCCGAAGCTCTCGGCATCGAAGTAACGCCCTATCCCGGATTATTCATGACCCTGAGAATTGCGTGACACACTGTCGTAGCTACGTTCGCCAGAACGTGGTCGTAACCCTAGGACACGCACCACGTTCTGGCGAACGCAGCTACAAACCCATAAATAATCCGGGCTATCATTCCCCCCGAAAAACTTGACAGCCATAACGTTTATGGGTATTCTGTATATTGGTCTCGACTCGGACATTCCCAGCCGATTTGGCGGCAGGTTCGGATAATCGGAACGAGACAAGGGGGGCTTTTCAGAGATCTTTTCTCGGATGATATTTTCTTGATGATGGCCACAAGGCAAGAAAGCAAACTTCGGCGCTGGTGTGCATCGGGGGCTAGCGAGTGTTCGGTCTATTCGATTTCCAACGAGATGCGTCGAAAAGGCGCCGTAGCGGTTCCCGATCGTTTCGCCCAAGGTTCGAGCGATTGGAGGATCGCACGCTCTTGAGCGCCGGCCCCATGGGTTCGGTGGATCTCGCTGCGCTGGGTGACGAATACTCCGTGGACGAATCGGGTAACGTCTTTATTTCCGATCCCCCGCGCGACCCGCAGCGGTTGGCTGCCGAAACGAAAGCCACAGTCATCGAGGCGGCGCCGCTGCCGTTGGAGAACACCTTCTTGCTTCACAGCAATCCCGGTGCAAGCAAGGTGATCTACCTGGACTTCGACGGACACGCAGGCGATCCGGCCTACAGTATCGACGGCAATGAGGCCAGCTTCAGCGATGCCGAGTTGGCGGAAATCCAAAGGGCCTGGGAGCAGTCGTCCGAGGACTATTTGCCGTTTGACGTCGACGTGACGACCGAAGACCCGGGCGTCGGGGCACTGCAAAAGATCGGCGCAGCCGATCAATACTATGGCATCCGCGTCGTGATCAGCCAATTCGATGGGACCAGTGGCGGCTGGGCTTACCTCTGGTCGTTCAGTTGGGATGAGGATCAGCCGGCCTTCGTCGATACCAACGGCGTCGGCACCGGGTATAAGAATGTGGCCGAGGTGATCTCCCACGAGGCAGGGCACACCTTGGGCCTGTTTCACGACGGCACAAGCGCCGATGATTATTAGTAACCGTTCACGGCTTTGCGGTCAGTTATTGAGGAGTGAAGGCGGGGCTTGAC
>CAYYOX010000059.1:0-2857 GCA_964473065.1 uncultured Planctomycetaceae bacterium
CCTGAAGAGCTACCCGGCCGAGATCGTTGAGCGCCCCGACAGTGACGGAGGTCCGCGGCGCTCGGTGGGCAACCATCACCAGGACTGGCTGGCAGCCATCAAGACCCGGCGTCGCCCGGCCTGCGACGTGGCGATCGGCTGCCGCTCGACAACCGTCTCGCACCTCGGCTGCATCGCCCATTGGACCGGCCGAGCCCTGCGGTGGGACCCCGTCAAGGAAGAATTCCCCGGCGACGACGAAGCCAACCGCCTACGAAGCCGCGCTATGCGCCCGCCATGGAGAATATGATACAATACCATTCCAAGTTTATTAACCATTCCACCGTTTAGCGGTCGGGCTTGCCCGACGTTCCTTCTAAAGAAGAGACAGGATAACAGGATTGACAGGATGGGGCGTTGGACGGGATAACGGGATTGATGAGGAAGTAGGATGAGGAGTTTGATGGGATAGTTGGCCTGCTCTTTGGTGATTGGAGGTGTTGGTACAATACGAGCAGATTACGGAGAAGGTTATTGGATGCGCCTATTGTGTTTACAATAAGATGGGATTTGGCTTTCTCGAATCTGTTTATGAAAAGTGTTTGTTGATCGAACTGCGAAAGATGGGCCTGGATGTTGAAGCACAAAAAGCTATAACTGTTTTCTACGAAGGGGAGGAAGTCGGCCAGTTTGTTGCTGACTTGTTAGTGGAAGCCGAAGTCATTGTCGAACTGAAATCGGTCCGACGCCTGATCGAAGCCCATGAGGTGCAATTAGTAAACTATCTGGTCGCTACCGGAAAAGAAGTAGGATTGCTGCTGAACTTCGGCGCAGAACAAGTAGAAGTAAAGAGAAAAGTGAGGAACTTAAGAAACAACTAACGAAAAAGAATGAATATCCACTTTCCCCTATATCCTGTTCATCCTGTTATCCTGTCCATAAAACATTCTAACTTACGGTCATTTTCCCTACAAACTTCAAGGAGACCCCATGAAAAACAACAAACTCACCCGCCGCAATTTCATCCGGGGCGCCACGGCCGCAGTGGCGGCGCCATACGTTATTACTTCCACCGCCTTGGGCCTGCAAGGGCGTCCGGCCGCCAGCGAGCGGATCACCATGGGCACGATTGGAGTGGGTGGCCGGGGCGAGGACGACATGAAGGGCTTGATGGCCAACAACGATTGCCAGATGGTGGCCGTCTGCGATGTGCGGGGCGTCACGCGCAAGAAAGGCAAGAAGATCGTCGATGAAAAGTATGGCAACACGGACTGTGCCGCCTACATCGATCTTCGCGAGGTCTTGGCCCGCGATGATATTGACGCCGTGTTGATCGCCACCGGCGACAACTGGCACTCCATGGCCGCCATCCTGGCCGCTCAGGCTGGCAAGGACATGTATTGCGAGAAGCCGATGTCGGTCACCGTGGGCGAGGGTCGCGCGTTGTGCAATGCGATGGATCGTTACGGGGTGATCTTCCAATGCGGCACCCAGCGACGCAGCGTGCCGCGGTTCAGGTTCGCCGTCGAGTTGGCCCAAAGCGGGAAACTGGGCGAACTGAAGACGGTCTACGCCGAGAAGGCGCCCGGCGAGTGGTTCAAGGACGGGCATCACCAGATCTCGCTTCCGCCGCAACCCCTGCCGCCGCGCGAGGTGGCCGACTGGGACCTGTGGCTGGGCCCGGCGCCTTGGCGGCCTTTCAACCCGAAGTACATGGAGCGCGGGTTCTGGATGGCGCATCGCGACTTTGCCGGCGGGATGCTCACCGAATGGGGAAGCCATACGGCCGACCTGTGCCAATGGGCCAACAATGCCGACAAGACCTCGCCCACCCAGTTCGAACTGGCCGAGGGCACGGTCGTGGCCCATTACGACAACGGCGTGAAGCTGGTCTTCGAGGAAGGCAAGTGGCCGTTGCACGTGCGGTTCGTCGGCACCGAGGGCTGGGTCTACGTCGACGACGACGGGCTGATCGAAGCCGAACCGAAATCGCTCTTGGCCGATCACAAGTTCGGCAAGGGTTACCCCCAGGCCAACCACGTGCGCGACTTCCTCGACTGCGTGAAGAGCCGACGTCGCCCCATCGCTCCGGCCGAAGGGGCCCATCGAGCCAACTCGACCTGCCAGATCGCCAATATATGCCTGCAAATGGGCCGAAACCTCACCTGGGACCCGACCGTCGAACAGTTCGTCGGCGACGAAATGGCCAACCGCGAGCTAATCCGAGTCACCCGAGAACCCTGGAAACTATAGAGCAATTCCCCTAACATAACCCGTTCACGTTTAGCGGTCGGGCCGCGTTAATTAAAAAACAGGGCCCGACGTTCCTTCAACAAAAAGGAGACCCCATGCCAAAAAGCAAATCCACCCGGCGCGATTTCCTCCAGACCGCCACGGCCGCCGTGGCCGCCGTGGCCGCGCCCTATGTGATCACCTCGGCCGCCCTGGGTAACCAGGACACGCCGCCAGCCAGCGAGCGGATCACCATGGGCGGGATCGGGATCGGCAACATGGGTCGCGGCGACCTGCCCGCCTTCCTGAGCTTCAAAGAAGTGCAAATGGTAGCCGTCTGCGACGTACGCAAGGGCGTTCGCGAGGGCGCCCAGAATACGGTGAACAAGAAATACGACAACACGTCGTGTGCGGCGTACAACGATTTTCGCGAGCTGCTTTCTCGCGATGATATCGATGCGGTACACGTCGCCACGCCCGACCATTGGCACGCAGCCGTCGTCATCGAGGCCTGCCGCAACGGCAAGGACGTCTACTGCCAGAAGCCCGAAACGCTCCCCTTGAGCCAAAGGCCGGCGATGCTCGAGGCCGCCAGGCGATACGCCCGGAGGTCCCCCGGCGGCCGCAACACGCCGCCGGCGCACCA
>CAYYOX010000059.1:2867-12045 GCA_964473065.1 uncultured Planctomycetaceae bacterium
GTCTCCGGCGGCAGCCAACGCGTGCTGGGCGACTACCGCAAAGTGGTCGATCCATGCTGGAGCGGAGAGCTCGGCGCGGTCAAGTCGATCAACGTCAACGTGGGACCTCAATCGATGCCGTGCAATCTGGCCGCCGAGCCGGTGCCCGACGGCTTCGATTGGGACATGTGGCTCGGGCCGGCACCTTGGGCGCCCTACCATCCGTATCGATGCAGCGGAAGCTTCTCGATCAACGGCACCAGTTGGCGGTCGTGGAAGGACTATTCCGGCGGCGGCATGACCGATTGGGGCGCCCATCATTTCGGCGGAGCGACCTTCGCCGTCGATGTGCGAGACATGGACCCCGAAGAAGTCATCTACCACGATGAGAAGGACGGCAAGTTCCTGACCTTCCGTTACCCCAACGGGATGTTGATCTACCACAACCATCCCGGCATGGGCAACATGCACGTGGTCGGCACTCCGGGCGAAACGCGAGAGCCGAAGACCGTGCCCAGCTACCAAGGCCGCGGCGATATCTATGGCGACTTCATCGATTGCGTGAAGACCCGCGGCAAGCCGTTCCGCGACATCGAAACGGCCGCCCACACCATGACCGTCTGCCACCTAGGCAGTATCGCCCATCAACTGAAAAGGTCGCTGAAGTGGGACGCCGTCAAACAGGAGTTCCTCGACGACGAGGAAGCCAACCGAATGACCCGACGGCCCATGCGGGGGCCCTGGCGAGTCTAGTTGCGTACGTATTAACCATTTGGTATAAAGAGAAAAACCCTTCGACCACACGACTCTTGAAAGGAGAACGACATGTTCCGAAATGCTACTGTGATTACCGCTTTGCTGACCGCTGTGATGCTGCTGACGCCCTTCGCCATGGCCGACGAGGCCACGGACAAGGCGTTCGACGCGCTGAAGACCTACGACTGGGGACAAGACCGCAACGTGTTGAAGCCAATCGACGACGCCGTGGCGGCCTCGCACGACGACGAAGCGGCCCAGAAGGCTCTGCAGACGAGCCTGATTGCCGTACTGGGCGGCGACGGTTCCCAGGCGGCCAAGGGTTTCGCTTGCCGCAAGCTGAGCCTGATCGGTTCGGCCGACGCGGTTCCCGCCTTGGCGGCCCTGTTGACCGATGAGAAACTTTCGCACATGGGCCGCTACGCCCTGGAGCGGATGCCCTGCGCCGAAGCGCTCGCCGCGTTGCGTGACGCTGTGGCCAAGACGAAGGGTAAGGTCAAGGTAGGTGTGATCAACTCGCTGGGCATCCGACGCGACGCCGAGAGTATCGCGGCCCTGACCGAATTGACGAAGAGTTCCGAGAAGCAGATCGCCGCCGCAGCCATTGCGGCCCTCGGCTCGATTGGAACCCAAGACGCGGCCAAGGCGCTCGCCGGCGTTGAAGCGTCCGACGAACTGAAGCCGGCCCTTGCCGATGCCAGCCTGCGATGCGCCGAACAACTGCTGGCCGACGGCAAGAAGCTCGACGCGATGAAGATCTACAAGTCGCTGGTCAACAAGGATCAGCCGAAGCACGTTCGCGTGGCCGCCACGCGAGGCCTGCTGGCCGCCGCCAGCTCGAAGTAGACGTCGTCACAAAGCGTAACTGAAAAACCGTCCCAAGCCCCCGGGTTGCATCCCGGGGGATAAGACTCTTTCGGATGGACTAACGAAAGGAGGAGGATCCTCGATGATCCTTTGCAAGAGAAATGCGGCCGTCGGTTTGTTGTGCCTTGGCCTGATCTGCCTGATAGCCGGATCGCTGTCGGCCCAAGACGAAGGCGCCGACGACGTGATCATTCAGATGATTGTCGACTTGCTCGGCGAGGCGGATCGCGACATGCGGGCCCTCGGCTTGCAGCAGGTCCGCGAGGAAACGCCGGGCGAGGCCGCCACCAAGAAGTTCGCCGAACTGCTGCCGACCCTTTCCACCGAAGGGCAGGCCGGGTTGCTCGAAGCCTTGGGCGATCGGGGCGATGTGGCCGCCAAGGCGACCATCGTCGAGTCGCTCAACAGCGAAGAAGAAACCATTCGGGCAGCCGCTTTGCGAGCATTGGGCGCCCTGGGTGACGTATCCGACGTGCCCGCGTTGGCCCGGAAAGCGGCCGGCGACTCCGAGGTCGAAAGCGCGGCCGCCAGGCAAAGCCTGGTGAAATTGCGCGGCGACGACATCAACTCGACGATCGTCGCCACAATGGCCGAGGCCGAGCCGAACGTCCGCGTTCAACTGCTCGACGTGCTGGCCGGACGCAATGCCAAAGAAACCCTGCCGACCGTGTTCGAGTGTGCCAAGGATGCCGATGTTCAAGTTCGTCTGGCGGCCTTGGGAGCGCTTCGTTACTTGGCCGACGAAAGCCATACGGCGATGCTGGTCGAGACGCTCAAGACGGCTGAAGATGATCAGCAACGTCGCAAGGCGGAGATGGCCCTGTTGGTCGTTTGCAGCCGCGGCGGCCCGGCCTGTGCCGACGCGATCATTGCCGGACTGGCCGACGCCGAAGGGCCCGCGCGGATTACCCTGTTGCGTGCATTGGCTCGGGCTGGCGGAGAAAACGCCTTGGCCCAACTGGTCGCGCAGCTCGAGCACGAGGACGAAGCGGTTGCCGACGAGGCCATGCGGATGCTGTCGATCTGGTCGGACAAGGCCGTGGTCGAACATCTGTTGGCCGCCGCGAAGTCGGAAAACCCGCGCCATCAGGTATTGGCCGTCCGCGGATTGGTGCAACTGGCCAGCCCGCAAAAGGAACAACCGGCCGACGTCGCGCTGCTTGGTCAGGCTTTGGAACTGGCCGTTCGACCGACCGAGAAACAGTTGGTTCTCGGCACGCTCGGCACGCTCGACACGCCCGAGGCACTGGCCTTGGCCGTGCCGGCGATCGACGACGCGACCTTGGCCCAGGACGCGGCCCTTGCCGCCGTGATGATTGCCGAAAGAATAGAAGGCGGTGAAGCGGACGCCATACGCACCGCCATGGAGAAGGCTATTAAGGTAGCCAAGGAACAAGAGATTCGCGATCGGGCCCAAAAGGTGCTCGACGCCCAATAGACCGTTTAGCCCCGTAGGGGAGCCGGACAAAAGGAGAGTAGACGTGAAACGCTTTTCACACACAGGATATGTTTGCCTTGCCGCCGCGTTGTTGATCGGCCTATCGATCGTCGGCTGTACGCCGCCGGCCGAAGAAGCCGACCCGTCGACAACCACCGCGCCGATTTGGACTCCGCCCGAGGTCGAGGTGGATTTGGGCACTCCGCCAGATGAATCGATCGATGAACCGGAGGAACCTACGGCCGAGGTGGAAGAGCCCGAGCCCTCGCCAGAGGAGCCGGCCGAAGCGGTGGCGATCGTTGGTGACATGAAACTTGTTCCCCTGGCGCTCGAGCTGCCCGACCCGGCTTTCCGCGGAACCCCTAAGCCGCAGGACGAGCCGAACGTCGAGAAGCCGCTGGGTAAGCCGCGGCCTCCGTTCTTGGCGCCCGAGGGGACGGCCAATCTGGCAATCGCGCAGCCGGTCGCCTGTAGCGATCCCGCGCCGGCCGCCGGAGAGATCGACCAGTTGACCGACGGCGAGAAAGAGGCGTCCGACTTCGGCTACCTCGAACTGCGGACCGGCAGCCAATGGGTGCAGGTCGACTTGGGCCAAAAGGCGACGATCTTCGCGGTCCTGCTGTGGCACAACCATGCCGAAGCCCGCGTGTATCGCGATGTGATCGTCCAGGTCAGCGACGATCCCGACTTCCTCGAAGCCACGACCGTCTTCAACAACGACTACGACAACTCGTCGGGCATGGGCGTCGGCCCGGACATGGGCTACGTCGAGACATCCGAGGGCAAGTTGATCGACTGCCGCGGCGTCGAAGGGCGTTACATCCGCTGCTATAGCAAAGGCAGCCACCTCGACGAAAAGAACCACTACACCGAAATTGAGGTTTTTGGCAAACCGACGACATGAGCCGGGCGGTTGCGTTCACCGCGTTGTTGATTCTCGTGACCGCCGGGGCGGCCCTGTTGCGATTGGCCGATCTGGGCAATCGGCCCATGCACTGCGACGAGGCGAATCAGGCCGTTCGGTTCGGCCGGTTGCTCGAGCTGGGTCAATACAATTACGATCCCGAAGAGCATCACGGCCCCAGCCTGTATTATCTGACCCTGCCGATCGCCTGGCTGGCGGGCGCGGAGAAGCTGACCGAGGTAACCGAAGTTCAGCTTCGCCTGCTGCCGGCCATCTTCGGCATCGCACTGGTCGGGCTCGTCTGGCTATTGCGCGACCAGTTGGGATACGCGGCCGCGCTCTGGGCCGCCCTGCTAACGGCCGTCTCCCCGGCCATGGTCTTCTACAGCCGCTACTACGTCCAAGAGATGCTCCTAGTAACATTCACCTTCGGCACCATCGCGATATTGTGCCGCCAAACCTCCCAAACCACCAAAAGGGGTCCAGGACCCCTTTTGGTGGTTTGGGTAGTTGGGGCTTGTTTGGGGATGATGCACGCTAGTAAGGAGACTTGTGTTATTGCGATCGCGGCGATGGCTGGGGCGGGGGTGGTTGCTCTGGGTGATCCGCGGCGTGTTTCTTGGAAGCGACTCGGGCTGTGGGGGGCAGTCACGTTGCTTGTGGCCGTGAGTTTGTCGGCCCTGCTGTTCTCGTCTTTCTTCCGCAGTGGGCAAGACGTGGTCGAGTCGTACACGACGTACTCGCACTATCTGGCCCGGGCATCGGGCGAGGGTTCGGCCGGGCCGCACGACTATCCTTGGCATCATTATTTTGAGCGGTTGTTCTGGTGGCAACGCGACGGCGGACCGGTCTGGACGGAGATGTCGATCGGCGTCTTGGCCTTGGTCGGACTAGCGGCCGGCGTGCTGGGCAAGGGACTCAAGCAGGAAAGCCTGTTTGCCGTGCGATTCCTTGGCATGTATACCGTCTTGATGACCGTGATCTATTCCGCCTTGCCATATAAGACGCCCTGGTGTGCGCTGGGGATGCTGCACGGCATGATCTTGCTGGGGGGTATTGGAGCGGCCGTGTTGGTTCGGCTGATGCCGCACTGGACGCTCAAGGGCGCGTGCGCCGTGTTGATCCTCGCGGCGGCCGGGCATTTGGCATGGCAGGCACATCGAGCGAGCTTCACGGCCTACGAAGACCCGACCAACCCTTACGTCTACGCCCACACGACTAGCGACATTCCGCGGCTAGTGAATCGCATCGAGCAGATCGCAAGCGTCCACCCCGATGGCCGAGCCATGCACGTGCAGGTCATTTGTCCCGAGGGCGATTGCTGGCCCTTGCCGTGGTACTTGCGACACTTCTCGCGTGTCGGCTGGTTTGACCATGTGCCGCGGAGCCTGCCCGCACCGTTGATTATCACGCAGCCGATCATGGGCTCGAAGGTGCTCAACTACGCCTACCTAACGCCGCCGCCGGGCGAGCGGCCCATGTACGGTCAGCTCTTGCCGGAGCAACCGGACCAAGACTGGCAATTGCGTCCCCATGTTCCGTTGCACGTCTACGTACACCGCGATTTGCTAACCGCGGCGGAGCAGAATTTGCCGACCGCGGCGGATCGGGAATCACCTCATTGAACCTTGCATTGCCAACGCACCAGCGCGAAGCCCGGCTTCTCCGGCGTATGTCGCTACCCTTGCTGGGCAGCTCTTAGCTCGGCATTTGACAACTCCCGGGCTCTCATGTTAGGTTAGGGCGTGCTAGCCGGGATTATTCGTGGGCCGTTTGTAGTGACCGCATTCATGCGGTCTTGGTAATCTGGACCCGATGAATCGGGTCACTACAAACCGTGGTGAATAGTCCAGGCTAGGCTGAAGTCGCCTATGGAATCATGCCGTAAGAAGTAAACTGCACTTGGAGAAACGACGATGTTCGATCGCAGGAATTGGAAGATCGCCCTGATCACGCTGGCCATAGGCGTCGGCGCGGGAGGGTTAGCCGCGGAGGCGGTGGAATTCACGGTGGTCGATCCCGGCGGAGCGGCCGGACGCATTGCGGCGCCGGGGTGCTTCGAGGTCGAACTTTCTGCCGAACTGCTTCAAGCTGCCAAGCAGAAGTGGCTGATCTTGACCGAAACGACCGAAGGCAGCGGACAGGAAGTGGTCGCTGCTCAATTCGAACCCGAAGCGGACGGCTCTGCACGAGGGCGCGTTTATTGGATCATGCCGGCGGGATCGGCTGCCGGGCGGAGTTTTCGTCTTTCGACCGCGGCACCAAGCGACGAGCCCGGCATGGCGGTTCGCTACGACGAGGACGCCCAGCACATGAACCTTTTCGACGGCGACGCGCCCGTGCTGCGATACAATTACGGTACGGTTCCGATGCCGCCCGAGGTGAAAGCGAACCATGAGGCCGGGCATTACGCGCCGGCCGTTTATGGCGACGACGGCTTGGCCCGAGGCAATTACGTTCACCCGCTCTACGGACCCGACGGCGAGATTCTCACCCGAGACTACGCCCTGGATCATCCGCACCACCGCGGTCTGTATTGGGCTTGGCCCGAGGTGCGATACAACGGCGAGCTCAACGATCTGCACGCGACGAAGAACGTGCACGCCCGCCCGGTGGCGGTCAAACGGATGATCGACGGCCCGGTCTTCGCCCTGCTCGAGACGGAGCTGGTCTGGAAATGGCATAACGGCGACGAGATCGTCAAAGAGGAAGTCGTGATTCGGGCCTGGAAAGGGAGCGAACGGCGTCGGTTCGTCGACTTCGAGTTCCGTTTCACCGGTTTGGTCGACGGCGTTACGGTCGCACGGCGCGGGCAGAACGCTTACGGCGGTTTCAACATGCGTTTTGCCGCGGGCACGGGGACCAAGACCACGCTTTATACCGACCCGCCCGATGTCGCCGTGCGTCGCGGCTGGGGCGACATCGTCAACACGGTCCCCGGCGGCAAAGGCCCGGCCGGCATGGCCTGCGTCCAGCACCGCACCAATCCCGAGTATCCGGGCGACTGGGTCGAATACCCGGCTTTGCCCTGGTATCAGCCGACGTTCCCGGCGTCGGGCACGATGTATCCGCTGAAGAAGGGCGAGACGACGACGCTCCGTTATCGCTTGTGGATTCGCCCCGGCGCAGCGGCCGAGAACGCGCTGGCCGATGTGTGGAGTGCGTACAATTACCCGCCGCAAAAGCCGGGCACGATCGTCGAGCTCGATCACGTGCTGGGCTACAAGTTTGGGCAGAGCCGGAGGCCGTTGATCGCACTCGAGAAGACCATCGCCAAGGCTCATGGGCCCGGTAAGTTGCAAATCGAGCGGCAGTTGCTCCAACTGCTCAATTCGCCCAAGGCCTCGCGGGACTTGAAGGTCTGGGTCTGCCAACAATTGCAAACGGTGGCCTCCGACGCTTCGGTCCCCTCGCTGGCGGCCCTGCTAGGCGATGAGAGCCTATCGTATTTGGCCCGCTACGCGCTGGACAGCGTGCCCGGCCCGAGCGCCGACAAAGCGTTGTGCGAGTCGCTTGGCACTATCGATAACGAAGGCCTGAAGGTCGGCGTGGTCAACACGTTGGGTGAGCGACGCGATCGCGACTCCGTGCCCGCACTGGCCGCAGTGATCGGCGACGGCCAGTCGAGCTTGGGCCAGGCCGCCTTGGCAGCCCTGGGTAAGATCGGCGGCCCGAACGCCGCGAAGGTTCTGTCCGAATCGCGCGTGGCCGCGGGTGCCGTCGACCATCGTGACGCGGGCCTGTTGGCCTGCGCCGAGACGCTGCCCGATGAAAATGCCGCGGCCATTTACGGCCGACTCTGGGCCGAGGATAAACCGTTGCACCATCGCCGGGCGGCCCTGATTGGATTGGCTCGCACCGATAAGCAGCAGGCTCTGCAAATATCGCTCGATTGCTTGCAAGGCGACAACGCCGATCTCCGCCTGACGGCGTTGCAATCGCTCGGCTCGGTCGGCAACGCTTCCCACGTGCCGCTGCTTGTCGAGACGATGACCGCCGGCGAAGCGACTAGTCAAGCGGCCATGACCAGCCTCATCGCGCTCCAGGCCGACGGCGTCGACAAGACTATTGCCGACGGGCTCAACACGGCGCCCATCGGACATCGGCTTGTGCTGGCCCGGGTTGCCGCCGCCCGCGGACACCACGGCGCCGTGAAGGCTCTGCTGGAATCGGCCGCCCACGAAAACGCCGAGTTGCGCATCGAGTCGTTCAAAGCCTTGGCCGTATTGGCCGGTGAAAGCGATGTCCCGGCGCTGATCGAAATGCTGGCGACCACCGACATGCGCCAGGAAGCAGAAAAGGCCATCGTCGCTGCCTGTGGACGTGTGGCCGATCCGGTGCTGGCGGCCTTGCCGCAAGCCGACTCCGAAACCCGCATCTCGTTGCTTCGCGTGCTAATCGCTCTGGCCGGGGACAGGTCGCTGTCGCCTGCCCAGAGCGCCGCGATGTATCACGATGCCATGCAAGCCGCCGAGCAAGTGGAAGAGAAGAAGCAGATTCTCGCCAGCCTCGCGCAACACAAGAACACGACCTCGCTGAGCGTGGCCGCCGAATATCTTGACGACCCGGCGTTGGCAGCCGACGCGGCCCGGGCTGTGGCTAATGTTGCCCTGCCTCCGAGCGCCAACGCCCCAGGGCTGGTCGGCTCGAAGGCGTCCAAGGCACTGCAAAAGGCCGCCACGCTGATCGATGATGAAGCACTCGTCGCGCGGGTCAAAGCCTACTTGGACGCCATGCCCGAAACGGACGAAATCAACCTCGCGTTGGGGAAGGCCGCCAAGGGTTCGGTGGCGAGCCAGGGCCCTGGGACGCCCAATAAAGCGGTCGACGGCAACATGACGCTCGGTTCATTCTGGTCCGGCGAAGACACGCCCTCGTGGCTCGAGGTCGACCTGGGCGAACCGTCCGAGATCGGCAGCGCTCGCCTGGTGTTTTACTACGCGGACAGTCGCTACTACCAATACAAGCTCGACGTCTCGCCCGACGGCAAGACCTGGACGACCGTCATCGACGGCTCCGAGAACACAAGCCCGAGCACGGCCGGCGGCTTCTATCACAAGTTCGAGAAGACCACGGCCCGCTACATCCGCGCCCACATCCTCAAGAACAGCGCAAACCCGGGCGCGCACATCGTCGAACTCAAAGTCTACGTCGCCGGCTACACGCCTCCGAGCGAATCATCCGGGAACTGATCGTGCATAATACCAAGCAGGAGAACAGGATAATGCCTAAGA
>CAYYOX010000059.1:12145-17571 GCA_964473065.1 uncultured Planctomycetaceae bacterium
CCGCCGTTCTGGGTCTCAGTGCCGCGGCCGTTCCCATGATCGTTCCGTCGTCCGTGTTGGGTAAGGACGGCGCCGTCGCGCCGAGCAACACCGTCACGCTGGGAGTCATCGGCAGCGGCGGGAAGGCGCGTGGCGGAATGCAGAACTTCAAGAACGTTCCCGGCGTGAAGATTCTGGCCGTTGCCGATCCGATTGCGCACGCCCGTGAAGCCGGTCGGGCGTTGGCGGGTATTGGCGAAGACTCGGCCTATATCGACTTCCGCCAACTGGTCGACCGCGACGACATCGACGCTGTGCTGGTCGGCACGCCCGATCACTGGCACGTTCTCGCCTCGTTGGCCGTAGTGCGGTCGGGCAAAGACGTCTACTGCGAAAAACCGCTGTGCAACACGGTCGCCGAAGGCCGTGCCTTGGCCGATGCCGTGAAGCGTTACGGGGCCGTCTTCCAACATGGCACGCAACTGAAATCGCTCGACGGTACGCGCAGGGCGTGCGAACTGGTTCGCAGCGGGTATATCGGCGAACTCGAACAAATCACGATCGGCTCGCCGCCCGGCCACGCCACCGGCCTGCATCCGGAACAGCCCGTGCCGGATTGGCTCGACTACGATCTGTGGCTTGGGCCGGCGCCGATGAAACCCTACACGCCGTCGCGCATCACGGCGCTGCCCGGCTGGTACTTCATCTCCGACTACAGCAAGGCCGGCTGGATCGCCGGTTACGCCGTGCATGACGTCGACATTGCCCAATGGGGGATGGGTGCGGAATATACGGGTCCGGTGGAAGTCGAGGGAACGGGCGTCTTTCCCGCCGAAGGGCTCTTCGACACGGTGCTCCAATACGAACTCGAACTGGAGTACGCCAACGGCGTCAAGCTCGTGCTCACCGACACGAGTAAGAACCGGCACGGCGTGAAGTTCGAGGGGACCGAGGGTTGGGTTTTCACTCGCGGCGGCATCGAGGTCTCGGATCCCGCGCTGTTGCAAGTCGAGCTCGGCCCCAACGAAACGCATCTCTACCGCAGCTTGAACCACGAAGCCAACTTCATCGAGTGCGTCCGCAGCCGGGCGGAGACGATCACGCCGATCGAGATAGCCCAGCGTTCGACCACGCCCTGCCTACTGGGCGGCATCGCGCTGAAGCTGGGCCGTCGGCTCTTCTGGAACCCGGAAGAAGAGCGTTTCAAGAACGACCCGGAAGCCAACCGACTGCTAACCTACGCCATGCGCGACCCTTGGCGGCTATAGTTTGTCGGCCCGCAGGCATCGGTGAGTCTTTCGGACGTTACTTGGGGACCCGGCAGATCTCGAACTTCTGAGATCAGGTCAGTCTCTAGGGGCGGGAACGTACATATCTTCCTTCGTGAGTTCGTAACGATCAATAGCCTCGAAACATCGGGCCATGTCGATGGGACGAGCGTCGAAGTTGTTCGAGCCGACGGTGAACTTCGCACCCATCCTTTTCGCCATACGGATGAAGCGATCGTGCGGAAGTCCGCTGCTGGCATTGATCTCCAACGCCACACGGTTGTCGATCGCCGCCCGAATCAGCCGCCGCATCCGCACGTCGGTCCACAAGCGGTCATACATTTCTTCCACCGCCGGCGGCAGATAAGTCGGATTCGCAAGAATGGTGATTCCCTCGGATAGGACTCGCAAGTTGTGCCGCATGTAGCGCTCCATCCACGCCTGGGGGTCATCGATCGTATATTGATCGGCCACCCACAGTTTGACCGGCTGGCTGTCGTCGTTGGGCATGGGCATGATCATCGTGTCGCCCAGGACATAGTCGAGACGCTCAAGCAACTCGGAGGAATGTTTGGTCATCCAATCGCGATCGTTGACCTGAAGCCCCACGAAAACGGGTTTGCCCTGGATGCTATCGAGAAATGTGCGGAGTTGACCGTCGGTTTCGATGGGCCACCCTTTCCCGATGTTCTTCAACACGCCGACCTTGATGCCGGTCGCCGCCTGCCGATCCACCGCCTTCTCGACCGTCATGCCTCCGCGGAGATGGACGTGGTAGTCGATCACCGGGATGTTTGCTGCCGCGAAACGGTCCATCGGGTTTTTCTTCAGCCGGGAACCCTGGGCCGATCCTTGATCGGTGGCGACCTCTTCTGCTTTCAGAGGACCTTCCAGAGCTGCCGCGTAAATCGCAGTGATTATGATCAGAGCCGGTAAAGATCGCCGTTGCAACATGACGTGATACTCCATTGGGAAAGGGGATTTCGTGGAAACATGCCGCTCCGTCATACTTTCTCTTCAAAAAGGCAAGGGGCTGACGGTATGTCATTTTCCTGCGAGTTGCCTTATGTTTTCGGTCGGCAAGTTACTTCTTCTGGACCACCCAGATGTTGCGAAAGCGGACCGGGTTGCCGTGGTCTTGCAGGAACACCGGCCCGAGTTCGGGACCCTCGCCCAACGGCGAGGCGGTGGTCGAGTGGGGCAACTCTTGGTTCTCGTGGATCAGCACGCCGTTGTGGCGGACGGTGATCGACGCGTTGCGGACCTTCTTGCCGTCCTTGTATTCGGCGGCCGTGTAGTCGACGTCGTATGTCTGCCAAGACAGGGGCGGCAGGCACATGTTGACCGCCGGCGGCCCCACGCTGTAGATCCCTCCGCACTCATTGTCGCGACCCTCCAGACCGAACGAGTCGAGGATCTGCACCTCGTAGCGACCTTGGGCGTAGAAGCCACTGTTGCCGCGACCTTGGCCTCGGGCTTTCGGCATGAACGGCGTGCGGAATTCCATGTGCATCTTGAAACTGCCGAACTCCTGCTTACTGGTCACCCCTTGCATCAGCAACCCGTCGTCGGTTATCCGCCCATTCTCGAAGTTTTCGGCCGTAGTTCCATCAAACAGCACCACCGCCCATTCCGGCGGCTTGGCGCCAAGCGTGGGGCTCTTGCGGCAGATCTTTTTCAACGTCCCGATCGCGTCGCCCTGAGCATTGGCAATCGTGATCACACCGTCGGACACGGTCACTTTGATCTCCGGATTGTCCGCCCGGAAGGTGAGGATGCCGTCGACCAGTTCTCCGTCAGCGGTGTGTTTCTCGCTTTTGTCCCAGCCCGCGCCGGGCAGCCCGCCAGCATAACCGACGCCGCGAAACTTACCGTCGCCTAGTGCGATGATCTGTGCGCCGCGTTTGAGTTCCCCGTCGCGCGTTCGAATGGCGCCAACATATTCACCCTGCAGCGCGAACTCGGGGCCAGCTTGGGCCGGGTCGGTGACGGCCTTGCCGGGACCGGCCGCCATGGCCGAAAGCGTCATTGCCAATAGAAGTGCTGGCGCCAGCAGAACAGTCGTCTTCTTCAACATGATCGTGTCTCCAATAGATGCGAGGAATTGATGGTTCCATGGACGGCCGGCCTCTCGCCGGTCCATGCCGGGGGACCGATTCGAACGGCACAAGGTTGAGTCTAGCAACCATCGCGAGGATTGCAAGGAATCTCACCCAAATAATCCCAAAAGTCCTCGGATCGGCCCGAAAACGCCTTTCCCGTCAGAGAATTGCGGCGGTTTCCGGCCCTCGGCAGCGTAAGGTTCGCTCTTTGGATCTTCGTCAGAATTCACCACAACTTCTGGTCAGGAGGCCTCTCTTTCAATCAAGGCGTTTCGGCTGTTCTGATTAGTTCCATGCCGACAATTCGCTGATGGCCGGGCCTGAACCGGCACTGATGATTCCGATGCGGCCGGTGGCTTGTCTCGGTAGCGCGTAGCATTGGATCAGAATGTCGTTCAAATAGAACTCCAGCAGAGACTCCCTCACCATCAGGCGGAAGCGCGGACTGAGGCCGAAATCCATCTGACGGTTGACGAACGAATCCAGCCGGAACGCGGTTCCGTCGCCGCGGATAGTGCCGATTTGCGTCAGGCCGGGCATGACCAGGATACCCACGCCTTCTCCTTGGGACCACTCGACGTACAACCCCTGACTGGCGGAGAGGAATCGGGGGCCTTGAAGGTGAGCGAATTTGCCCTCCAGAACAAAACCCTGCCGGGCGTCGAATTGGCGGTCCAGCATCAGCACGGGATTCTCTTTCGAGACGTCCTTCTTCGGAATCGTCACGGGCAGCGGATTGGTTTTCAAGCGATCGTTCCCTTCCCAGTACGCCAGGCGTAAGGTTCCCTCTTGGTCCACCAAGGCACGCTTCATCGGCGCGAAGTAGCACGCCGGCGGGTCGTTCAGCTCGGAAGCCGCCATGATGTGATGGACGACCAGCGGTCCGTCGGGTGAATCGACAAATCGTGAAAAATGCGTTTGGCCGAACAGAACGAGGGTGTTCTTCTGCTGCACTCGGAACGGACCTTCCGGTTTCTCGCTCACCAGAGCGGCCATCTTCCCCTGATCGACACACAGCAGCAGGTGATACTTGCCGTCGATCTGGGCCACTCCGCCCACTTCGCGAAGCCAACCCGGCCCCATGCCGATCACTTTCGGCGGCGGCAGTGCTTCCCACTTTTTCCCGTCAAGGCTCTGCCCGAATCCGAACAACGCGCCGGTTTCCGGCTTGGGCGTAGCCGACCAATAGCCGAACAGCCCGCCGCCAGGCCGTGGAATCGTGGCAATGCAATCCCAACGGCCATTCTCTTCGTACCAGCGTGTGTCCTGCGTGAACTCGAACCGGTCGTCCAGTCGCTTCCAGTTCAGCAGGTCGGTCGACTCGGCGAAGAAGATCGTCTGCCTTGCACCGCTCCATTCGGAAAAGTTCATGAAGAACTTGCCGTCCTTTTCGTAGTTGGCCGATTTCCACGTGAAGCCGGTGCCCATGGTTCCGGCGCTGGGGCGTTTTCCGAGCACGGGCCCGTGCTCCGTCCAGTTTACACCGTCGGCGGAGGTGGCCAGCGAGATATTGTTGAAGGCCGGCTCGCCGCAACTGGCCAAGTAGTAGAGATAGTATTTTCCCTGGTGAACGTACACCCAGACATCCCACATATGGCCCGTTCGCTCGTCCTGCGGCCTAAAGAACATGCGTTGCGCGGCCGGTTCCACGGCGCCCTGCCCGAAGGCCGTCGCGGCGACGCAAGCCAGCATAATCAGGCCTCCGACAATCGCCTCGATAAACTGCCGTCGGGTTGACATGATCCCAAAGAGCGAATGGTGAGTTATTGTGTTCATTGCATGGTTACCATTGGAGAGTAAAAGGGAAAGGGGACCCACTGAATACACGGTTCAAGATAGCATCTCTGCATCTCACGCTCAACCACGTGGACAAGGTCTTCATCCGAGCAGCTAATCTTCCGGGTAGGTAAGGGTGTCCGGGAATTCCGTAGGTCAGGGCTTGCCCTGACGCAGCGAAGTGATGACATATTGACGGGGCAAACGTCAGGGCAAGCCCTGACCTACGGTGCTTCCCGATTCCGAAGTTCCGCCATTTAGCCGCCGGCACGGCGATGAGACGTTTAGCCGTCGCCGGCAC
>CAYYOX010000060.1:0-15749 GCA_964473065.1 uncultured Planctomycetaceae bacterium
CGCCGGCACGGCGATGAAACGTTTAGCCGTCGCCGGCACGGCGATGAGATTGGAGATCCGGCCCTCACCGCCGTGTCGGCGGCGGCTAAACAAATTCCGGAAGTAGCTCCTTTACACGTTCTAAGGGGATCCTTGCCGGTGAATCTCGGTAATCTCTTCGGCACGCAACGCCCGGGCGTAGAACTTCAGATCGGCCACTCGACAGCGGGCAAACTCGCTCGCCTCGGTGAATTTCGGATTGCCGCCCAGCGCAAAGGCTTTGGTGCGGGAGAAGATTTCCGAAGGAACCGACAGCGAAGCCACCGGTTGTCCGTCGAGGTAGAGCGAGAGTTGCTCGCCGTCTTTGACCGCCGCGACATGATACCACTTGCCCGGTTCAACCGCCTGGCCCGGCGACGAATAGACCCCGACCGACTCGATCCGGGCAAAGAGCCGGCCTCCGTCGATGCAGAGTCGCAGCGGATCGTCCCTCCCGCCACACCAAGCGCTGAACACCTGACCGAAACGGTTGACCGGTTGCTGGTGGGCCATCCAAAGCGAGACGGTGTACTGGTGCGTGGGAAACGCCTTGATCCCGTACACAATCATGCCGGACTGACCGTCCAACTGCATCGCCCCGTTGGGTTGACCGTCGCGACCCTCGGCCGGTGTGGCGCCGACAACATGCGCCAAGTTACCATAGCTCGGGTCCGCAGTGCCGCGGAGTTTGGCCGCCGTGACGATGCCCTCGGAACCTTCGCCAAACTCGGTCAGATCCTGCTCGCGTAGGGCCGGCCGGTTGGGGTCGACATGGAACCGCTTGGCCGGGGCAATGCTCTCGGTCGAGCCGAACGGGTTCGTAGCGATCAGCTTCCAATAGTAGTCCGTGTTGGGTTCAAGCCTCCCGGCCTCTTCCGCCGGCACGATCAGACGATGCCCTTGATGACCGGAAATCGCGAGAACCGGTTCGCGAAAATCGGGCGTGGCGGCCATCAACAGCGTGTGCGTTCGCACTTGGGCCGCCACGGCAGGTGGACGACGCCAAGAGAATATCATGGGACCCGGCCCTACGGCTGCCCCTTGGCGAGGTTCCAGAGAAACCGGCGGCGGCGGAACGATTTGCTCGGCCGCAAGCCACGAAACGTAGCGGCTGCCCGTACTGCCGGCCGTGCCGAAGTCGCACAGCCGAAGCGTACGACCGTCGGCCGCGGGGATCTCGACCAACAGCAAGGGAGCGAACTGCCCGATCCGTTGCTTTTCTACATCGCGCGGCGGAATCGTGATCCGGGCGTCGACCAACAAGGCCGGGTTGAGCACGGGAATGTCTTGCTCGTCGAAATCGTTACGCCGCACGTCGTAAGCCAGCAGCAACGGGCCGCGATAGATCGACATCCGCCCGAGCATTTCCAGGTCGCCCGACTCGTATCGCAGTCGCATGTCGAGGTTCAACACGATCTCGTCTCCCGGCCTCCAAGTGCGGCGGATCGCGAAATGTGTGCCCGGCTTCACGGCAACGGGACTCATGCCGGGAGCTTCGACCGTGCTCTGCCGCGACCAGACGGGGATCCGCAATGCGACGGTGAACTCGCGGGATTCGGCCGGCGCGACTTGCAGCCGGATCGTGCCGCCGACGGGATAGTCGGTCTGCTGGGTCAAGGTGACGGGTGTGCCGTCGGCAAGTCGTGATCTGGCCGTCATGGGACCGTAGTAATTGACGACCAGCCCGTGAGCCGATCGCATCACGGCCCACTCGCTGAGCATTCCCAGGCCGCGCGGGGCGTTGACCGAGCAGCAGTTCAGCTCGGGCGTGCCGGGGCGGGATTGGAAGACGATCGAATGGGCCGACGCTTCCCGGGCGCCGTCCATCGGCGTGTTGTACGTCCACCAAGACCCCGACGGATGCTGGGCCGCCCTGACCAGATTCCAGGTCGACAGTTCCAACTCGTCGGCCATCATGGGATTGCCGGTCAGCCGCAAGGCGTCGACAGTCATCGCCATCCAGGCGATCGTGCAGCAGGTCTCGATCGCACTGGGCTTGTACGGATTGCCGTCGGCCTGCTCGCCGGAGGAAAACGCGCCGCTGTTGCGACGATCCCAACGGCGGATGCTATGCCAATGGTTCAACAACGACGTGCGATAGCGCCGATCGCCGGTGATCCGGTACAACTCGACGAGGCCTTGCAGGTCGTGGATGCTTTCCCAACGCGGCTTGGGCGAGCGAAAGAACTCGACGCCGGCCAACCCGGTGCGGAAGTAGTCGCCGGCACGTTGCCAGTCCTCTTCGATGTGACGCATCATCTGAAGGTATCGCGGGTTGCCCGTCTTGCGGTGCAGGACGCCCAGCGAGTGGATGATGGCCATGTTCATCTCGTGCGAACCGGCGTCATAGACACGGCGATCCGTGTCGAGATACGTGTTGCAGACCAGATCGGCCGCCCGGATGCACGTTTGCAGGGCCGCGTCGTCACCAGTCTGCTCGTGCCGCATCATCAGGGCCAACATGCAATGGTAATGTCCCCAGAGGTCCCAGTATTGCAGCAGCCGCTTCTGCTTGGGAAACGGCCCCAGATAGCCGTCCTCGGCCTGGCTGGCGATCAACTCGGCCACGACCGCTCGGACCGTGGCTTGCAGTTCCACGTCGTCGGTCATCCGCAGGGCCTGCACGGCCGAGATCAGGTACTTGCCCACGAACTCGCCGGCCCAGGGGACAAGTTCCGGCTCGGGCTGCCGATCGCGAAGTTTGAACATCTCCAGCAGGCCCGGATTCGACGCCGGGGCGCGGATCAGCCAGTTGCGGCGGTTGGCGTCAATGCGTTGTCCGAGGGAGCCCTCGAAGCGGAATTGGGCGTGCGGGTCGAAGTCGAAGACCGGGAGTTCCTCGGCCGGGAGTTGGGTGCTAAGTAGCATCCATGCCGTGGTCAGTAGAGTGGCTTTTCGCATGGTTTTGCCCTTTGTTCGTTGCAAAGCCGCAAGCGGCTATTGGGGTTTGTCGGTAATCAACTCCAGCACCCCCCAAAGCGACAGGGCGGGGATCTTGATCGATAAATGCGTCTGGTCCGTGGTTAATTCGACCGGGATCGCGTCGGCACGTGGCGTGCGAAGGATGGCTTGCGTGAACTGCCGGCCGGGCAGTAGATCACGGCGCAGCCGTAGTACGAAGTTTTTCTGGGGGATCATCGTGTCCTTCTCGCCGTCGTAACTGCGGTTCAACAAATGGACGGCCACCGGTGCGCTGTCGTCGTTGGGGATCGACCGGACAACGGCCATTACGTCTTGGGAACCGTCAACGATCACCGGCGCAGGAACCAGTTCGGCGAGCTTCTCATCATTGGGCCAAACGAGTTGTTGCCCTTCGATGTCGAGCTTCTCGGGTACGATCACGACCTGGAACTGCCGCAGACGCTCTGCATCGAGTCGGTAGTCGAGCCAATTGTCGCCGGCCACCACGACCGTGAACGGGATGTTCCGCTGGGCCAAGGCGATGCAAATCGGTTCGATGTCGCCGCGTCCTTCGCGTCGGGTCGCGTTGTCGTAAACCACAGCCACCGGCGCCACGGCCTCGTAGCCGTCGAGCAGTCTTGCATTGCCGCGGACAAACTGATAGAGCCAGGCGAACTCTTCGGCGGGGCTTTCGAGCCAATGCGTTCCCTTCTCCTTCGTGTAGCACCACTGGCGATGCGGGGCCATGAAGTTGTGGCCGAAGGCGTAGGACATGGCCACCCAGGTGCGGACCAGGCCGTAGAGCTTGTGCTCGTGGATGTAGGCCCAATCCTGACCGCTGGCCGTCGAGGTCACGGGCCGATCGAGCCCGTCGGCCAGTTTGTAGATGTAGATCGGATGCTTTGCCCCGGCGCGCCGCGAAGCCTTGTGATTGACTTCGCAACAGAAGTAGCTCAGGTGCGGCGCGATCGCGATTGCCTGCGGGTTGCTCAGGCCCGAGTTGACGCACAGCGTTAGCGGTTTTCCGGTGCGCTCCTTAGCCTTCTGATGATAGGCGGCCACGAAAGCCGTATTGGTCTTGACCTGGAAATCGTAAAACTCGGCGGCCAAGGGGAGCGAGGATCGTTGGTTGTTGTACTCTTCCGGTTTCACACCCCTGTCGAGCAGAAACTGCCGGTAGTCGAATTGAGTTAGATCCTCGATTCCCAACTCGGCCAGTTTCTCCTTCGGAACATTCTTGCCCAGATACTCGCGGAAGCCGGCCATGCAGTGGCGGCAGAATCCTCCGGGAAGCCAGGTGACCGAGCCGGACGTGCCGCGATAGTCGTCGATGTGCAGCCCGTTGGCCCCCGAGGCGACCACGTCTTGCAGTCGGCTTTCGAGGAACTTCTCGTACAACGGGCTGTTGGTACACCACCACCAATACGATTGCCCTTTGTGCTTGTGGTCCCAGAGCCAAGGCACGATGAACGGCTCTCCGGAAAGGTCGCGACAGGCCGCGTCGAGGAAGTCGTCGCTGAAATCGATCGCGCGGCGGCCTTCCGTCAGGAATCCGACGCTGGTCGAGAAGAGTCGCACGCCGTTGCGGCAGGCTTTTTCGATGTGCTGAGCGTCACCCCAGCCGGCCCAGCCGAGGACCGTGCAGCCGTAGGCCTCGTAAAGCTTCGGGTTGTCGTACATGAAGACCACGTCGCTGCGCCGGATGGCACGTCGCGGCGGGTCTTCGGCGAACGTGACGGATGCCGAAAGGACTGCACAAAGCAGCAAGCCAACACGGGTTGTGGCGCGCATGGTGAACCGCTCCTTTTTGATCGGGCACTGCAAAGCCGCGAGCGGCTACTTGCCGGCGATGATCAGGTCCAACCGCTTGTTGAACTCTTCGAGCGACAGGCCGCCGTCTTCGATGGTCATCCAGCCGTTGTAGGCGATGGCGTCCAACTCGCGGCGGACCAGCGGCCAATCGACGCTGCCGTCGCGGGGATGCACAAAGCTGCCGCCTTGGCCGTTGGGGTTGAGCTTGAAGTCCTTCACGTGGACCTCCACGATCTGTTTGCCCAACACGCGGATCCACTCTTCCGGCATGGCGTACTTCACGTGGTTGCCGATGTCGTAGTAGCACTGCACCGAAGGGCTGTCGAACGAGGCAATGAAGTTCTGGAACACGGCCGGCTTGACCCAAAGGTTGTTCCAGACATTTTCCAAGGCGATCACCACGCCCGTCTTCTCGGCGGTGGGGATCAATCGCTTGACGGCCTCGCGCGAAGTGTCAACGGCATGGTCGTGGGCCTCGATGTATTTCTTATACTTCGAGTTGTCGCCGTCGACGACCTGCTTCAAGTGGCCCGTCTTCTCGTCGAACTTGATTTCGAACTCCCAAGCCTGAGGCGCGGGCATCCCGCCGATCCGGCAAGGAACCAACAACAGAGCGCCGGCCCCGTAAGCTTCGCAGGCCCTCAAGGCCACCTCGACGCCCTTGATGTCGCCTTCCACAGCGTCCTTGTTATTGAAGTTGGTCCAGCCGTAGAGTACGGAGTGGATTTTCATGCCCAGCTTCTCGGCCATCTTGCGAGCCGCTTCGGCCTTCTGCGGCGAGGCCCCGCGATCGGTCGACTCGATGCCCTCGAAGCCGGCATCTTTCCAGGCTTTCAGCGTTTCCTCGGTCGGCACGCCGATCAGCGACTTGTGCAACGTGGTCTTGAAGGGGGCGGCCTGCACCCGGCCACTCATCGCCAAGGCGACGCTGGCCGCGGCCGAGGTGGTCAGGAAATTGCGACGGTTAAGTTCGTGGGTCATGGCGATTGGCTCCGTATGTGATAGGGTGGGGAATGTGGTCAGGGACGAATTGTTACGCCCTAGTATGCCATAGCGGGCGGTTGGCGTCAAATCGCCGTTTTCGGGGCCCTGCAAAGCGTGCCAAGCGGCCGTTAGTTTCGGGAAATGTGGACCTCCAGCACGTCGTCGGAGGTCATTATTAGCGGGCGATCCAGCGATAGGGTCAACTGGTCTGCCGAGAGCGTCTGCTTGGCGGGAAGCTGCCGGCCGTCGAGCTCGATCGTCACCGCGGCCTGGTCGGCCTTCTCGGGAAGTTCGAAACTCAGCGAACGGATCTTCAGTTGGCCGTATTTCAACTCGATCCGCTCCGTTTGACTGCCTTGCTGCCGGCTTTGCGTGAACAGGCCCCAACCTTCGGCGCCGGTGAAAAACGAGGCATGGTCTTCCGGTTTCCAGAGCGGCTTGAACCCGATCGCGCCCTCGGGCCCGTTGTAGTCGAACCCTTGGCAAACCAGCAGCATCGACCAGACGCTCATCGCCCGGGCGTAGAACTTGCCGCACTCGTCGTCGCCGAACGGGTTGCCGCTGTAGCCCCACGAGGCCGTATCGGCGTCGGTCAACCCGGTTCGCAGGCGACCGTCGTAACGGTCGTAAATCGCCCGGGTGACCATGAAGCCTTCCCGCATCATGCCATACTGAACCATCGCGGCGGCGGCCGGATACTCGAAGCCGGTCATGACTTCATCGCCATAGAGGATTGCCGGATTGGGTCGTTTAGTCTTGGGCCATTGAATCATCTGCAAGCCGGGATCGGCGTCGTGGACAAACTTGCGGGGAACCTGCTGGATACCCAGGAAGTCGGGACGGAAGTTGTACTTCAGCATCGCCCCAAGCGCACTGCGGACATGCTGCGGCGGGTAGCTCGTCGCGATTCCCACTTGGCCGGCCCACCACTCGCCCAAGACCTGATCGATGGCGCATCCCTCGCCGTAATCTTGTCGCGGCTGCGGATCGCGGATCTGGATATAGTATTCGCCGTTGAAGAGCGTCTCGTCCTGTTTCTTAGCTCCCGAGGCGCGAATCTTCCGGTAGCGCTCGGCCAAATCATCGTCACCATGCAACTCGGCCATTCGGGCGGAAGCCTCCAGGGCGGTCAAATAGAGCGAGCCGATCCAGGAGGTACTGCCACCCAAGGCGCCGTCGAGCGTGTTCCACTGGGCGCCGGCCAGCACGCCGTCCTCGTCCTCGTCCCACGCGGCGATCGAATGCTCCATGGCCTTTTGCATCTTGGGCCACTCGGCGTCGAGCCAGCGGCGGTCGGTACTGCAAAGATACTCGCGATAGACGCCAATGATATCGCCCAACTGCCCGTCGGTAGCCGGATGGACCCCTTGATTGAGCCGATGCGGCAGGCCGCCGTCGGGCAATTGCTTGTCGAAGATCTGCTCACGCATCCGTCGTGCAACGTCGGGGAACAGCCGGGCGTGGGCCTGGGCATAATGCCACACGTGTGTGCAGTTGCCAGGGCAACAACCGTTCCCCCGGCCGCAACCTTCCCAGGCGCCAAAGAAACCGTCGTCGGACCAGAAGCACGTCTTGCTACGCAGCACGGCCACTTGGGACGTGATCCGATCCATCAGCCAATGCGGCAGGTTCCCGGCATAAAACGTGTCGTGATAGAGGTGCGTTTCGCGGTTGAGCTTATCGAGGTTCTGGTGCACATGCCGGGCCACATCCATCGCGTCCTTCCACCAGTTAGTATACATGTTGCCCGAGTAGGTCCAGTCGCCCCAATTGCCGTGCTTGGCGTTGGGGAAGTACCACGTGAGCACGAAGGTGACCGACTTCTTTTCGCCGGGAGCCAGCGTAAAATCGGCGGCCAAGGCCCCGTCGACCGTCTGCTTCGCCTCGGAAGGGCCGGCCTGTTTCGGACCGTCGAGCTTCCCGTCGTCGGCCAAATCGGCAGCCAAGGCTTGCAGATTATCCCACGACGCGGTGGCCGTTGCGCCCGGGGCCGTGGTCAACAGCGCCATGTCGCCGAAACCGGGCGTCGCCTGGTCTTGCCCGGTCGTCATGTGCACGATCGTGGCGCCGTTGCCGGTGGCAATCCGATTCTCGTTGGCCCCATAACCGTCGAACTGCCGGCCGTCGATCCGGCCCGTGCCGGTGAAGCCCACGGCGTTTTGCTGGGCCGCCAGGAAAGCGACGTCCACCGGCTCGTCGGTCGTGTTCTCGGCCGAGAGCGTAAAGATTGCGCAAGGAATCGACGAGTTCTTCGTGTCCATCGGGATCAACGGGCTGAAGGCTTCCATGCTCACGCGGACCGGCAAGTCGTCGTCCTCGAAGTCGTACCATGCAAACGGATACTCGCCACGGAAACTCAACTGCTTCATGCCCTCGAAAGCATCGACCGGCGTGGTCTGCACCGCCCGCACGATCGGCTTGCTATCGGCCGACTTGGCCCGAACGGCGAAGAAGCTGTGCGGCACGTTGGCGTATTGATAGTTATTGAAGATCTGCCACGCGGCCCGCTCGGCCTGCCCGTTGATCTGGATCGTGCCCGCGCCGATTCCACCCAAGGCGAGACTGACCGCATCGAGATACTCGTCGCGATAGACCTTCGTCTGCCCTCGCTCAAAGAGCTTTTCGTCGGCCAGGCGTTGCTCGGTCAACTTCGCATGACGCTCGGCCCGCTGGGCACGAAGTTGTTTCTCACGTTCGAGTCGCTCTTGCAGCCGTGCCAAAAACTCCTCGCGGCGGGATTCCCAACCCATCGCCGTCAGATGGGCAACGATCTGCTGCTCCGTGAGCGCCTTGCTGTAGATGGCCACTTCGTCGATGTGGCAAGTGAGTTGCTCTTGGCCGGCCGGGGTCGACGATCCAATCGATAACGGGAGGTTCTTCTGGGCAAAGTTGAAAAGAACTTGCTGCTCGACTGCCGGACACAATACGCCGTCAAGATAGAGCTGAACCTTGTCTTGCGTACACGTGACGACCAAATAGTACCATTGGCCCTGATTCAGCGGGCCGTCGGCTGTTTGGAAATTCATTACTCCCGAACCGTTCCAAAGCGCGAAGCTCCCGCGGTCGCCCCACACGTGAATACTGAATCGGGTTTGCACATGATCGCCCGAGGAACGCTTGGCGATGATGCACGGATTATAGGCGGACGACTCGAAGTTGGGCTGAAACCAGAGTTCGAGGGTCGTTTCCGGCAGATCCAATTGCGGCGTTTCGCCAAAGGTGGCAAATCGCCCGCCCTCCAATACCAGAGCCTTTCCGCCGTTGGGTCCTTCGGCAAACTTCGGCGCACCGCCTTTCGACTCGCCGTCGGCCGTACCCTTGGCGTCCTTCAGGTCGTCTTCGAGCCGCCAGTAGGAGACCAAATCCGGCTCCGCGGCCACAATTCGGGCATATTCCTCGGCCCCCGGTTCGGCTGCGTATGAAGGCAATGCGGTCAAGAGAGACACGACCAAGAGAATCACGGCCGGGCAAAGGCGTTGGTAGGACATGGGTTACCTCGTTGGCGGGTTGGTTGCAAAGCCGCGAGCGGCCGGGCGTTTACGTCCCTTTCAGATAACGGTTGGATGCCCACTTGTCAAGATACCCAGGCGAGCGGCAAAAGGGGACTGGCTCCGAGCACGAGTAGGCGCCAAACCCGCCGGAAATCTTCCCGGCTCGGTGCCTTTCCCCTTTTTCCACGGTCCTCGCGATACTTGACAAACGCCGACAGATCGGTCATCGTTTGAGAAACCGTTGCTGAGCCTTTCCCGGGAGGACCGCCATGAGTGTGACACGTCGAAGCTTTTTGGCCGCCAGTGCCGCGGCAACCGCCACCCTGGCCGCACCGGCCGTGCATGGGATTGAGAGAAACAAAAAATATCGCACGGCCCTGGTCGGCAGCGGGTGGTGGGGGATGAACATCCTTCGCACGGCCATCGCGTCCAGCGCGATCGAACCGACGGCACTATGCGACGTCGATCGCAATCTGCTGGACCCGGCCGCCGAAGAAGTCGAGAAGCTGACCGGCACGGCGCCGAAGAAGTACAAAGACTATCGCGAACTCATCGCACAAGAGAAACCCGAGATCGTGATCGTCGCCACGCCCGACCACTGGCACCCGCTGATCATGATCGCGGCCGCCGAGGCCGGGGCCCATGTCTATGTCGAGAAACCGATCTGCCACACGATCAACGAGGGTATCGCCATGGTCAAGGCGGCCCGAGACAACGATCGCGTGGTGCAAGTCGGCACGCATCGTCGCGCCTCGCCGCACAACATCTCGGCCATGAAGTTCCTCAAGGAAGGCAAGCTCGGCGAAATCGGCATGGTTCGGGCGTTTGTCCATTACGGCGGCGGCGCCGGTGAGCCGACGCCCGACTCCGAACCGCCGGAAGGGCTCGATTGGGACTTCTGGTGCGGGCCCGGGCCGTTGGTGCCGTTCAACAAGCGAATCCATCCGAAGGGTTTCCGATCGTTTCTCGATTTTGCCAACGGGCAGCTCGGCGATTGGGGTATCCATTGGCTGGACCAGATCCTCTGGTGGACCGACGAGAAGTATCCCAAGTCGGTCTGCTCGGCGGGCGGACGCCGCATCAAACGCGACAACACCGACGCTCCCGACACCCAGGCCGTCACATTCGAGTTCGACTCGTTCACCGCCACTTGGGAACATCGTCAATATGCGGCCAACAATGCCGAGAAGCACAACATCGGCTGCTACTTCTACGGCACCGAAGGCACATTGCACCTGGGTTGGCTCGACGGCTGGACCTTCTACCCGGTCAATACGAACAGGCCGCCGATACACGTCGAACCGCAATTGCATACGCCGGACCAGCAGAATATCCCCGAGCTTTGGGCCGATTTCGTGGCCTGCATCGAGTCGGGCCAGCGGCCTATATGCGACATCGAGATCGCCCACCGCTCGACAACCATGAGCCTCTTGGGTATGCTATCCCTGAAACTCGGCCGCAGCGTGGCCTGGGATGGCGAGCGGCAGACGATCCTCAACGACTCCGAAGCCGTCAAACTGCTAAGCCGCGACTACCGAGCTCCGTGGAAATATCCCGAGATTTCCTAGGCCAATTCATTTACCGATAGCGACTGTTTGGCCAAAAGACGGCCGCTTTTCGCGAAGAACCCAAAGAACGGAGGCACGATCAGGCAGGGATGCCTCTTTCTGTTCTCCACGGAAAAAGAATGTCCGAACGACCCCGCTTCCTATTTCTTACCTGCCAAGTCGGCGCCGAACGGCCTGTCAAGGCCGAATTGGCCCGGCAGTGGCCCGACTTCCGCTTCGCCTTCTCGCGGCCCGGGCTGCTGACCTTCAAACTGCCCGAGGAACACGGCTTGTTGGCCGATTTCGATTTGCAATCGGTCTTCGCCCGGACCTATGGCTTCTCGCTCGGTAAGGTGCAGGCGGACAACCCGGACGATTTGGCCCGCCAGGCGTGGCAACTCTTCGGCGAACGGCCCTTTCGACGAATCCACGCCTGGGCGCGTGACGCGGCCGAGCCGGGCCAACGCGATTTCGAGCCCTCGATCACTCCCGCAGCCGTCGAGGCCCATCAAGCGCTCTGCCGGCATTGCCCTCGGCCGGAAAGTCTGGCCCCCGGCGGCGACGATCCGTTGCACTCGGCCGAGTCGGGCGAATTCGTGCTCGATTGCGTCCTGGTCGAGCCAGATCAATGGTTTATCGGCTACCATCGGGCACGCTCCGGCCCTTCCACTTGGCCGGGCGGAATCCTTTGTCTGGAACTGCCCGAGCAGGCCGTTTCCCGGGCATGGTTGAAAATGGAAGAGGCCCTGCGTTGGTCCGAGTTGCCGATCGACGAAGGGGCCCGATTCGCAGAGATCGGCAGCGCCCCCGGCGGAGCGAGCCAAGCGTTGCTCGAGCGAGGATTGCACGTCATGGGCATCGATCCGGCCGAGATGCACCCCGATGTATTAGCACACCCTCAGTTCAAACACCTTCGCAACCGCGTACCGCAAGTCCGCCGTCGCGAGTTCCGCAAGATCCGCTGGATCGCGGCCGACATGAGCGTCGCACCGGGCTACACGCTCGACGCGGTCGAGGGGATCGTCACGCACACCGCGGTAAACGTCCGCGGCCTGCTACTAACCTTAAAGCTGCTCGACTGGAAACTGGCCGACGAGATCCCCCAGTTCATCGAGCGCGTCAAAGGCTGGGGCTACAACATCGTGCGAGCCAAGCAGCTTTCCCACCATCGCCAGGAATTCTGCATCGCCGCCCTACAACAGCCCTTCCACCGAAAACCACCCGCACACCCCAAGCGATCGTAGCCGCCCATGGCGAGCTAAGGGCCATGGGTCTTTTCCTCTACTGTATCACATCCAACCGCCCGCCGAGGTTTTCGTCCGGTAGGCAACTTTGCAGCCAGATTTCGGTCTGGTTGCCGTCGAGCGAGAGGTGGATGGTGAACTCGGCCTGATAACGCTGGCGATAGCGGCGGCGCGCGTTGTGGCCGGACTTCCAGGCGGATAGCGTGTCGCGACACTTGACCGACCATGGTCGGCGTGCCGCCGCGTCGGTTAGGCCGGCTTGGATCCGGTCGGGTAATTGGCCCAGGATGCCCGGCGCCTCGGGCGGGATGGGTGGTTTGAAACCGAGCCCGAAAACGGCCAAGGGCCGGTCCTCGGCGCCTTGCCAGCCGACCAGCGTTGTGTCCAACGGGCTGAGCAACCGTTGCACCGCCCGAGGTGTCAATCGCCACCGGCCACCCCGGCCCGACTCGTCGCAGGCCGCGCCGAGCAATAGCATCCCGCCGGGCGAAAGGATCCGCAACATCTCGTCCATCAGCCCTTGACGACTCGAAACACGCTCCCATTCACCCGTGCAAACGACCGTTTTAGCAACCGCGTCGGAAAACGGCAACTCGTCCGGCTCGCCTTGCTCGGCGTGTCGGTAGCCGATGATCGCCGCTCGAGGAAAACAGGCTTCAAGCCACGCCGACTCGTCGCACTCCGCAGACACGCCGGACCGCTCGTCGCAAAACGCCAAATGATACACGGGCCCCGACGGCCGGAACGTCTCGACCACGCTATCGACGAAGACCTTCAACGACCCACCCATGGATTTCCTCTGGGGTCCTTCGGTCCGCTCCTCGAACTCCCACTATCTGTTCAGCCCCGAAGCGATAGATCAACACGGGCTCCTGGTTCGGTCGCCGCATGGCCGACTCGGGAAACTCGGCCAGCGGTTCGGCCGACGAGGTCAACCACCGCAATGTGCGACCGCGAGCACTATCGAAGGCCAACTCCCGGGCTTCCACGACCACAAATCGTAAGCTCGAATCGCGAAGTGCGGCCTCCGCCCCATCGAATCTATAGCTCGCCCGGCCCGAATACAACCCGGCCCAACCGCGGGTGTCTAGCACGGCGCCCGGCAGTGCCGACTCGGCCAGCCAGCGCCCGGCCAGGCGATGCCCTCGGCGGCTCTCGTGGTAATGGATCAACGTCTGCGGCAAGCAGGCAACCGCAGCCAGCAGGACCATGGTCCAGGCCAGCGAGGGCCGCTGAACCCCGGCAATACTTCGCCCAAGTTCCAGTGCCCCGAATCCGGCACTACCGAGCCCGACGACGACCAGCGGCAACAGGTGCCTTGCGGTCAGATAGCCTTCGGCCGCCGTGAATCGGACGGCCGCTATGGTGAACAGTACGAAAAAGACCTGGATCAACCGATCGGCCCGAGTGGGTTCGCGACGGCGCAGTCGCCAGGCGCCGAACAGGGCCAACGCGCCGATCCAATAGCCGTAGGCGTCGGCCAGCTTGCGGCAGAACGTGACCGCCGCCGCCGCGTAACCGCGTCGGCGAAGGCTCACGCCGGACTCCTTCGCGTCGAAGGCGGCCGGTTCGCCGGTGGGTAATTGCCAAGCGATCGTCTCACCGGGCAGTTCGGGCACTTCCGCTCGACCCATCACGCGGGCCAGCGCTGCTTGGGGTGTTGTGTCGCCGACAAGCAACAAGTAGGGGCCAAGCACCAGCGTCATGCCCAGGGCAAGGCAGGCGGCTTGGGCAGTTAGGCGACGCCACTCTATCCGGTGCCGGGCGGAAAACTGGCCAGCCATGGTGACGATTGCCCAGGCGGCAAGCAGGACCACGATTTCCAGGCGGGTTAGTAGGGCTAAGGCGATGGCGATGCCGGCTAACAGGTGTCGGAGCGGGTTGGTGGTTTGTTGCAAAGCCGCAAGCGGCAACGCGGCGGTGCAGAAGAATAATAGGTGGGTGCTGTCGCTGATGCCGTCGGCGCCGAGTCGTGCGACCTCGGGCAGCAGGCAGTAGAAGAACGTTCCGGCGGTTGCGGCGGCCGTACCGACCAATCGCATCAACAGCAGGTACAGCGGCACGACCGAAAGCACGACCGGGATGGCCGCGGCCAGTTGCACGCTGGTGACCCAAGTCGCGGCCCCGTCGAGCGTCCGATGCACGGTCCACACCCAAACCGGGAACAGCGGCTGTTGAGGTTCCGTTCGCAGCGTCTCGACGAGCCCCTGTTGGTCGATCGCTTGGGCAATGCCGACAAACCGCACGGCATCCAAGCTCGGCACCCGCGCACGCCCGATCACGACCGCCTGCACCAGCGCAGCCAGCACGACCAACGCGGCAACGATCCCGATTTGGCGTTTGCGATCCATGGGCCAAGCATCCCGGATTATTCATGGGTCTGTAGCTGCGTTCGCCAGAACGTGGGGCGTGCCCGAGGGTTACGACCACGTTCTGGCGAACGTAGCTACGGCAGCCAAGAGGCTACCTGGATGAGAGAGTTGGGTCAATTCAATCTGGGGCAAATGCGGACTTGCGGCAAGATACGGATGACGGGTAGCTTATGTCGACATTACCGGTCGACGTGGCGATCCCCACCGATACACTAGACCGCCGAGCGCGAGAATGCCGAAGCTGGTTAAGATACGCCGCGATTCCCGCCTTACGTCGGTTTCCCCGTAACGTTATTATTGGGTGCGTTTTTCGTTTGTTCCGGCTTGAAAGTATCTCGATCTGATGGAATTTCGTCGCAGTGGCCAACGCGATGACCGTCGACGACGGTTGTTTGCCGAAGAATTGGGCCCGGCCCGTGGAGCCTGGAGGGGAAATAGCGCGTCGGACGGCGCGGCTGAAGGTCGGCGGAACTACGGCGACGGGGCCTTTCTGCGAAAGCAACCGCGCGTGATCGACCTGATCCCGCGGAAGCTGGGTAAGCTGGCCATCTGGGCGGCGGCCGGCGTCGCTGTGATTCTCGGCTTGGAAGTGCTGCACATTTGGGCCACTTCCGAGTCGCTGAGCAGCTTGACCACCGACGGGCGGATCGCGACCTTCGACCTGGACGGCGAGGGGAGTCTGGCCGTCTGGTTTTCGTCGATGCTGTTGGCTGTCGCGGCACTGGTGGCCGTGCTGGTCTATTCCGTGCGTCGGCACAAACGGGACGACTATCAGGGAAACTACCGCATTTGGCTTTGGGCCGCCATGTGCTGGTTGATCCTCAGCCTCGACGAATGTGCCAGCCTGCACGAAGGTTTCAAGGAGATGATGGCCTGGATGACCGGCACGCGGTTGCTGGGCGACGGGTCGTTGTGGTGGATCGCGCCGTACGTCTTCCTGCTGGGTGCGGTCGGATCTCGATTGCTGATGGATATGCGCCACTGCCGCTTGTCCAGTTCGGCGTTTGTGGTCACAGCCGGGTGTTTCGCCCTGGCGGTGATTACGCAGCTCGGTTGGATCCTGCCGACCGAGGACCGTCGGGCCGTGATGCTCGAAGAGGGCTGCGAGATGCTCGGCGACCTATCGCTGCTGCTGGCCATGGTGTTGCACGCCCGCTATGTGTTGCTCGACGCCGAAGGTCTGTTGCCGCGTCAGGCGGCCCGGTCAGAGTTCCCGCCGGTGGACGAAGACATCGAGCAAGAGTACGAACCAGAGCCGTCGGATGTGATCGACGAGTGGATCAAGGTCGAGGCGGCCCATGACTCGCCGAAGCCGAAGCGGCGCCGCAAACCGCCCCCCGAGCCGGAACCCGAGACCGAGGCGCCGGGCCGCCGCTAGCA
>CAYYOX010000060.1:15759-17468 GCA_964473065.1 uncultured Planctomycetaceae bacterium
GAGGAAGAAGCACGGCAGACCACCGAATATCATCTACGTCCTGTTAGACGATGTGGGATTCGGGGAAATCGGCATGCGCGAGTTGAGTGTCACTCGCGGCTACAGGACGCCCAACATTGACGCATTTGCCAAGCAAGGGCTCAGCTTCCAGCGAATGTATTCCGAACCATCCTGTACGCCCACCCGCGTGGCCATGATGACCGGACGATATCCCGTGCGCACGGGACTGACCGAGGCCAAGGCCACTATTGCCGGTGAAGGCTTGGCGGCCGAAGAGGTCACGCTGGCTGAAGTGCTTTGGGATGCCGGTTATTACACCTCGCATGTCGGCAAATGGCATTTGGGCGATATCCAGCAAGCGTACGAACCAGAGCCGTCGGACGTGATCGACGAATGGATCAAGGTCGAGGCGGCCCACGCCTCGCCGAAGCCAAAACTGCGCCGCAAGCCGCCGCCCGAGCCGGAACCCGAGGCCGAGTCGCCGGTCCGCCGCAAGCTGACCAAGCAGGAGCGCAAGGTGCTACAGAAACGGTTGTCCCGGGAGCGGGCCGAGCGAGAAAGCGCGCAGAAGAAGAAGTGGTAGTGGGGGAGAATGACCAAATCCCAATGACCAATGTCCAAGAAAGGCATTGAACATTGGTCATTGAACATTGGTCATTGAACATTGGTCATTGAACATTGGTCACTTCGACTTCTTCTGGATCTTCGCCCACGTATCCCGCAGCGTGACGGTTCGATTCAGCACCAGCTTCTCGTCGGTCGAGTCGGGATCGACGCAGAAATAGCCCAGTCGTTCTAGCTGAAATCTCGCGTCCGGGCTCGATTTGGCCAGACTCGGTTCCAACCAGCAGTCGGTCAGCACTTCCAGCGACTCGGGGTTCAAGCCGGCGGTGAAATCGGCGTCTTCTCCCACGTTCTCGGGGTCGGGCTGGGTGAAGAGGTGGTCGTAGAGTCGGACCTCGGCTTTTTGGGCATGTTCGGCTGAGACCCAGTGGATCGTTCCCTTGACTCGCCGTCCGTCGGGCGTGCCGCCGCCGCGCGATTCGGGATCGTACGTGCAGTGGACCTCGATCACCTGGCCGTTTTCGTCTTTGACCACGTCGGTGCAGGTCACGTAGCAGGCCCAACGCAGCCGCACTTCGCGACCCGGCGCCAAGCGGAAATACTTCTTCGGCGGATCCTCGCAGAAGTCGTCTTGCTCGATGTACAGCACGCGTGAGAAGGGCAGTTTGCGCTTGCCGGCGCTCTCGTCCTCGGGGTTGTTGATCGCGTCGAACTCCTCGGTCTGACCTTCCGGGTAGTTATCGATCACCAGCCGCAGCGGCCGCAACACGCCCAGCACCCGCGGGGCCCGACGGTTGAGGTCCTCGCGCAGGCAGTGTTCCAACAGGCCCAGGTCGACCGTGCTGTTGAACTTGGCCACGCCGATCCGGTTGCAGAAATCACGAATCGCCTCGGGCGTGTAGCCGCGCCGCCGCAAGCCCGAGATGGTCGGCATCCGCGGGTCGTCCCAGCCGGCGACATGGCCCTGGTCGGCCAACTGCAGCAGCTTCCGCTTGCTCATCACGGTATACGTCAGATTGAGCCGGGCAAACTCGATCTGTTGCGGGCGGTAGATTCCCAACTCGTCGAGAAACCAATCGTACAACGGCCGATGATTCTCGAACTCCAGCGTGCATATCGAGTGAGTAATCCGCTCGATCGAGTCG
>CAYYOX010000061.1:0-16060 GCA_964473065.1 uncultured Planctomycetaceae bacterium
ACGAAATAAAGTTCGTTGTTGAAGATCGTCAAAGCCGAGGGCCTGGAGCCGAACTCACTTGGCCAAAGCTCCGTCACTTGCGAGACGGCCGCCGAGGCGTTTGTCGTGCCCAGTGCGATTCCTAAGACTGTCGCGAGAAGTATCCTGGGTCTCATGGCCGTTCCTCCGTGTAACTCGTGTAGATTGTACGCTCGGCAGTATACTCCTGCCGTCCGCCGAGCCAAACACCAGTTTCATCCAAACCCGTTCGTAGTGACCGCACTGATGCGGTCTTGCCAGGAAGTCCGACGAGCAGCCCGATGAATCGGGGCGCTACGAACGGGTTCAACAAATGTTCGCCGGAACGTGGCCGCAGACCTTTATCGCGACCCACGTTCCGCCGAACGTGACTACACAAAAACCACTCCACACACAAGGCTCGTGTCCCCACGACTCTTAAGGATCGATCAACTGCAGGGCTGTCTCCTCGGTCGTCTGATTATTCCGTGCGATCAGCGTATCCACTGCATCGACCCGTTTATTTCGGTTGAAGTCGTAATTGAAGTCGATCGGTGCGGGGTTGAAGAATGGGCGCGGGTTAGCGCGCGTGTCGGCGACATCCGTCGCGTCAACGATCGCGTCCGTTGCCGAATCGCCCGTCTCCCCGATGGCGTTGCCGAAATAGAAGACGTCGTCTTCGTTGAGACACGTGTCGGCGTTGGCCAACATGGTCACCTGCAACCACTTGCCGCGAATCGCGTTGTCGGCCCAGATAAGCGTTACCCGGTCCGAACCATCGACCCCTTCGCCCGTGCCGACCGAGACACTGGGCGTCGGCGCGCTGGCCCAATTGCTCGGGTTGTTGTCATTACCGACCTTGAAGTCGAAATCATCCGCCTCGATCGTTCCCTGCGTCCAGTGGATATCAATCATGATTCCGTTGAGTCCGTTGACGTAACTGGTGTAGTGTTTGAACTCGGCCGTCTGCCCGGGCAATAGCGGGTCCTTGTCCGGCGCGATGGCATCGTCGTCCGAGGTCCCATCCCAACTCGAGTTGTTGTAGAAAACGTAGCGATCCACGATTTTCTCGGCCACGGCAACTTCCTCGGAGAATTCCGACAAGTCCGGATGACCTGTATCCAAACGAGAGACAGTGGCCACGACCAGATCGTCCTCGTCCATTGTGTAGTCGTCGGCGAACCACAGCGGATAGTCAAAAGAATAGGCCGAGGAAACGGTCGCCTCACCGCTAAGGATACCCCCAGAACTGCCGCTCGATATAGTGTCGTAGCCCAGCCAGGCCGCTCCCTGGCCGTCACCGGCAGTGACATAGAAATCCACGTAGAACGTTTGATTCGGAATGCCGGTAGCGTCAATGGTGTAGGAGATTTTGGCCGTTTCGTTGGTCTCACAAAGTAGAAAGCGTCCGAGCACGGGCGCCGATTGGCCCCAGGCGCTATCGATCCCCTTACCCGTATTCCAGAAGATGTTGTTTTCTCGCACCACGTTATCCGTAGCGACGCTGCTGCCAAAGAGCACTCCCGGCCCGTCATTCAGGTAGATGTGATTTGATATGACCTCATTCCCGGAATTCCTGATTTGCACGCCGCCATACTCAGATTCATCTTCCGTGCCGTTTCCGTACCCATTGAGCAGGATGTCGCAGTCCTCAACGATCGTCCTGTCCGCACCCGTGCCGCCATTGGCCAAATAGACTCCGGACCGATAGTTGTAGCTGATCACACACGATTTTACCCAACAACTCTTCGCGGTCATTTGGACGTAGACGCCGTGACTCCCGTTGTCGCTGATCGTGCAGTCACGAACTGTAGCGTCTTCACATTTGTGAATCTCCACGCCCTTGGAGTCGTTGTTGTAGATGGTGCAATCCTCCAACAGGACCTCACCGGAAGAGTCTGACTCGATGAAAACTCCCGATTGAGGGAAGCCCGTGACGGTCATGTTGTTCACTTTACTCAAGGAGTTTAGATTCAAAGGAATGTCAAACACGAGCCCATCCCCGGCATTGGCTCCGCCGCTAATCGTGACATTGTCACTGTTCGGGACCTCGTTAATCTGCACGGGTTTCGTAATTGCCGGCAGCGAGTCGGGTATCCTCACCGGCGACGATGCCGACAACCTTGGTCTGTTCCAAGAGGACACCGATGCCGAGATCAGCGGCACGTTTGCCATGTCACTCAACGGCAAGCACGATTTGGGTGACGTACTCGGCGAGACCGACGCGGATCTGGGCGGCGACCTGAGCTTGGCCTACACCATCGCCGGTGTGCCGGGCGTGTTCACGGCCAGCGTGGTGGTACCCGAGCCGGGCACGTTGCTGCTGTTGCTCAGCGGGCTGATCGGTCTGCTGATCTGGCGACGCCGAATGTAGAAGTTTGGTGCGTTTCACGCTACGATTTTGCCCATCCCAAGCCCATGGGGTTGCAACCCCTGGGCTTTTCTACGCGCTGCTATCGCGGAGTTAGAAAAGAGTTAGAAAAGGTGGCAGTCACCAAATTCAGGTAACCTGGGAGGTATGCGAGCCTATTGCTCGTCATTACCCTTGCTGAAGTCTGCCTATTTTGCCAGCCTTCGTCAAACTTGGTGACTGCCACCTTTTCTCTTCCACCCAGACCGCCACGTTTCCCCACTTTCTGTCCTCGTGCGCCCCCGTTTAATCGCCACGATTGGATAATTCTGAAAAGTTGGCTAAACCCCCAAATTCGTCCTGACCGATACAGAGGGATGAGGTTCCATGGTGAACCGCCATCCGTCATCCTGCGCAGGAAGAAACCGAAATGGTTAGCAAAAGAATTATCGTTTCCGTATTGTCAATTGGCACTCTTGGTGTGATTCTCGGGACTGTGGCCTCCGCGCTGGCCCAGGAACGGTCCGGTCAGACGATGCCGCGATCTGACTCGCGAAGCTCGTTGGCCGACCGAATCGACGACTTCGGCCAGAGGCTGTTCGGCGGCATTCTTCCGGACGATCGACCAGAATCGACCTCCCGGTCACCGTCGCGCACCGAGAGTTCCCGGCACGTAAGCCGACCCGGCCGCACAGCCACGGCACGCCGTTCGGGGGGACTCTTGGGACAAGATTCCCGACGAAACACGGCGACTCGAGAGCGCTCGAGCCGATCGGTCTCCGAGCCCCGGCCGCAGCCAAGGCGAGTCTTGATCCCACAAGACGATCTCGAAGATGACCCCAGACCATCAACCAGATCTTCCACCCGATCGTCGACCGGGTCACGTTCCGGGCGTGCCAGCGGTTTGAGCGATTTGACTCAGGCGCCGCTGCATGAACGGCTGCGCGGCTTTCAGCAATCGGCATTCGATCGGCAAGATACGCCTCGGGCATCGTCCGAATCGGTCACAGTACAAGATTCTGAACAGGATTCTGCATCTTCTGGAAACGCAACCCGGCGTCGTGCAACCTCAGAGACTCCCCGCTTGGCAACGCGCCGCTCAACGTCTTTGCCTCCAGAGGTTGTCGAGGACGAGAACTCGTTCGAGGAAGAAGATCGAAACGACTTGGACCCGCCCATCGGAACCAGATCCATCCGATCTGGGACCATCCGATCCAGAGAGGAAGACCGCGACGTGTCGGGGGTCGAGTCGCCGACTCGCACCACCGGTCGGCGTCCGGGCATCAGTCGTACTCCCTTGGACATCGACAGGGCACGCGAACCGTTACCGCGCTCGGTGCCGACGGGGCGTCCAATCCTCTCGCGAACTGCTCGCTCGAACACCGAGGTGTCCGAGTTGATTGGGGAGACCGGGAATCTCGACGACTTGCTCCCCAGCCGGCCGGCCAAGATAGAGGCCACGGCCGAACCGCCGTCTCGCCAGGATCATACGGTGTTGTTCACTCGCAAGAGTCCTCAGCTTAGCGTGGAGACGATCGGACCCCGCCAGATTTCGGTGGGCAAGGAATCATCTTTCGAGATTTCGATTCTCAATACGGGCGACGTGTCGGCCGACGACGTGATGCTCTACGTCGATCTGCCTCCTTGTGCCGACGTCTTGGGCGCCGAGGTGAGCGTCGGCTCGACGTATTCGGCCAATGCGGGCGAGGCGGGCGGTGCATTTAGCAGGAAGATCGGCTCGGTAACTGCCGCCAGCCAGGTGAGGCTGTTGCTGAGCATCATGCCGCGGGAAAGCCGGCCGTTCGATCTGAATTTGAAATGGGGTTGCCGCCCCGTTGCCCCGCGAACCATTGTCGATAGCCTAGATCCCAAGCTATATGACCTTGTGGATGGGCCGTAGAAAGTCATGTATGGAGAGAAGCAAATCTTCAAGCTGCGACTGGCCAACACGGGTACCGGAGACGCCGAAAACGTGATGATCGTGTTGCAACCGATCGGAACCGGCGACAATCAACCCGTTTCACACAAGTTGGGGCTGATCGAGGCCGGCAAGGAAAAGAACATCGAGGTCGAACTCACGGCCCGACAGGTCGGCAACCTGTTGGTGAAGGTGGAAGTTCGGGCCGACGCCGGGATCCACGTCGAGTTGGCTGAAAAAGTCCTGGTTCGCCGGGCCGGGTTGCAGCTCGACCTGCGCGGGCCGAACGTCCAATATGTCGGAACGGTGGCCAAGTATCGGATTCGCGTGCACAACCCGGGCACGGCCCCAGCCAAGAATGTGCAACTCTCGGTCGACATTCCCGCTGGTGCAAAGTATCTCTCCGGCGTAGATGGCAGCCGGGTCGAGGCCAACGGGACGAAGCTGATCTGGAACCTGGAGCGATTGGAAGAGGGTAGCGAACGGATTTTTGTGATCAATTGCAGCCTGGGTCTACCCGGCGCGGCGCGGATGAAAGTGGTCTCGACGGCCGAGGGCGATCTGATCGCGTCGACGTCGGCGGCCACTCGGGTCGAGGCCATGGCCGATCTTGGCTTGGATGGAAAAGATCCCAGTGGCCCGTCACCCGTCGGCGGCGATGCCCTCGCCGGCGTGCGCAGCCGCAACCGAGGCACCAAGACCGCCAAGAATGTCCAGGTGGTCACTTACTTCTCCAACGGCATTGAACCGTTGGAAGCCAATGGCTGCCCGCATCAGATTCGATCCGGACAGGTCACGTTCAGCCCGATCCCCTCGGTTGCAGCCGGGGAAGACGTCGTGCTGACGATCCGCGCTCGGGCCGAAACGGCCGGAAACCACATCTTCCGCACCGAGGTCCATTGCCGAGCGAGCGGGTCCCGATTGGTTAGCGAGGAGAGTACGCTCTTCTACAAGAACGACTCCATCTCGAATCTGGCGGACGAGAAACCGTCGAAAGAGACGAGCTGGCCGCCCGAGCGACGCGAACCGGCTCGCACGGCCGAGCGACCTCAATCGCCGGTGGCCGAGCAATCCGTGCCGCTCCGCACAGCCGATCGATATCAAAGGCCGGCAGTTGAGCAACCTGTGCCGGTTCGTACGGTCGACCGACGTCAAGGACCCGTGGCCGAAGGCAACCCGGGACAACCGATACCGGCCGGGCCGCCACGGAGATAGTTGCGACTTGCTGTCAAAAGCCCCCGGACCGCGTCCGGGGGATCCCGCCCATGCAATGGGCGGGCTTTGCATGGGTCCCCATTCCCGGAGAGTCTATCACTGCGTTGCTTGGGACCCGTTGTAATCGAACCCATCGACGCCGAGCTTCAAGCGGAAGACGGCCTCCTTGGCGGCCACGGTCGTGTAGAGATAGCCGCCGTGGAAGTGGACGTTGGTCGACTGTAAGCCGCCGGCGTCGTACTGGCGGATCAGTTCGCCGGTGGTAACGTCAATCACGTCGATCACCCCGCCGGTCCACGTGGCCACGTAAAGCCTACCCTTCGCGTCGAAGATCATCCCGTCGGGATCCGTGGCGCCGCCGATGATTTCTCCGCGGGTTTCGGTGGGAAGGTCGATCAGCACGCGCTGATTGCTCAGCGTGCCTTCCTCTGCATCCAAGTCGAAGATCAAGATGCGATAGCGTAAGCTCTCGGACAGGCAGAGGTGTTTCTGGTCGGGTGTGACGGCCAACCCGTTGGGAAACGCGAATCCCGTGGCCACTTGCGTCACCTTGCCCGTCTCGATGTCGTAGCGATAGACCGAGCCGATCGGCTTCTTCACGTTGGACCCGCCGGGATCGGAAAAGAAGATGTTTCCAGTTAGGTCCAGTGCGACGTCGTTGATGGAATTGAAGCGTTTGGACTCCCAGCGATCGGCCAAGACTTGCACACTGCTGCCGTCCGGGGAAATTCGCAGCAATCGTCCCGCCCCGGAGTCGGCTGCGATGATGCTCCCGCCGGCTTCGAGTTTCATTCCGTTGATTTGCGGCAGGCGTTCTTCGTCGGACGACTCTTCTCGCAGATCACAAAAGATGGCGGCCGTCCCGTCGACGCCGATCCGTCCGATGGTCCCCAAGCGGCGGTAGTTGACCACGAACAGATTGCCGTCGTCGTCCAGTACGGGCCCCTCGGCAAACTCGAAGCCGGTTGCGTACAACTCCGGATTGACGCTGTGCGTAGGCGGCAGATCACCGTGCGGATCGGCCGGATCGTCAGCCCAACCGGCCCCCGCGCAAGCAAGGCAGACAACAATCGCTACAAACCATGTTCGTTTGTGGTATTGCATAACGTAGATCCTTATCGGGCAAACGTCCGTCAGGCCGTTTAGCAGCCGCCGGCACGGCGGCTTTTCGGGCAGGAGGAACTGCGTCTCAAGCCGCCGTGCCGGCGGCTGCTAAACGCAATCGTTCTTTAGCGAGTCCTTGTATATTCTCAGCCTATAGGCAAGCGACCGTCCGTGCAAGGGGCGGTTCATCGCTTTACGGGACATTTTGCACCCCCTTGCCGAAGGATTTCACCGTGATGCGTTGGCTAATCCCCAGCCAGACCAGGATACAGTACAAGCAGGGGACCAACAGCAGGACCAATACCGTGGCGAACATCAACCCGAAGGAGATCGAGACGGCCATCGGAATCAGGAATTGGGCCTGCAAGCTGGTCTCCAGCATCATGGGCAACAGGCCGGCGACCGTGGTGGCCGAGGTGAGGAACACGGGCCGAAACCGTTGCCGCCCCGCTTCCTGGACGGCCTCCAACACCGGGCGCCCCTCGGCCAATCGCAGCTTGATGAATCGCACCAGAATGATCGAATCGTTCACGACGATGCCTGAGAGCGAGATGAACCCGACGCTGCTGGGCATGGTCCAACTCAACCCCAACACCCAATGCCCGGCTATCGCGCCGACTAATCCGAACGGAATGGCCGCCATCACGATCAGCGGCTCGACATACGACTGGAACACGAACGACAACAGAATAAAGATAATGCACAGCCCAATCACAAAACCACGTTTCAGGCTATCGTCCGTCTTCCGGCGTTCCTTGCTCTGGCCTTCCAGGTCGACCAAGATGTTCGGGTATTGTTTTTTGAAGCCGGGAAGAAAGTCTTTGCTCAAGTCGGCGAGGATTTCGGTGGCGTTGCCCAGCCGGGTGTCCAAGTCGGCTGTGACGGAGACGGTTCGCCGGCCGTCGACACGGATGATCTGCGAATAGCCGCGTGTGATCCGGGCGGTGGCCACTTCGTGAAACGGCACCATGCGACCGTCGGCCGTTTTCACTTTGAAGTCGTCCAGATCGGCCAGCGAGCGGCGGTCGCCCGGCGCCAAGAGCACCAGCACCTCGAAATTGTCGGAGCCGCGCTGAAACTCCTGGGCAATATCTCCCCAGAACGCTTGACGAAGCTGCGAGGCCAGGGCGGCCGACGTAATACCCAACGGCATGGCCACCGGCTTCAACCGGACAAAGACCTCCTGCTTGCCGGGGCGCAGGTTGTCTTGCACGTTGCGAACGCCCAGCGACTTCTTGATCTGCTGCTGCAACTGCTGGCTGGCCGCTTTGAGTTCCGTCAGGTCGCGGCCGCGTAGTTGGATGTCGATCGGTTTGCCGCCCGGCGTGACTTGCAACTGCTCGAAGGTCAGGCGGACCACGTTGGGCACTTCACCCACTCTCTTGCGCCACTCCTGTAGCACGTCGTCGGATCGGGCGTTCCGCTTGTCGGCGCCCAGCAACTCGATGATCACTTGGGCAATATGGCTACCCGTCTCCGGCTGGATCGGCTCGCGACCCATCGTACGAACGAACCCGAAGCTCGTGCTGATGTTCAGTATCAGGTCTTCCTGGTTCGGCTGTTTAGAGCGAAAGTGTTCGTTGACGCTGCCCGGGCCAGTCAGGGCCTCTTCCATCCGCGTGGCAATCGCCTGGGTTCGCGCCAAGTCGGCTCCGGTAGGCAATTCGACTTGCGCGATCAGGTAATCCCCGTCGAGCTCGGGAAAGAGTTCGAATCGAATCCGCCCGCCCATCAGCAGTCCCAGCGAGACCAGCAACAGCATCACGGCCCCCGCCACGGGAATCAGCGGCCGCTGGACCGCTTTTTCCAACACGGGTGCGTAGAGCCGATGAATCAACCACTGCATCAACCGATCGCTCGCCACGCGCCATCGCGAGGGTTCCTTGGGAATCTTTTCCAGCGAGTGCTTCAAGTGGTTCGGCAGGACAAAAAAACCTTCCCCCAGACTCACGCTCAAGGCCGTGACCACGCCGATCGGCATCACGCGCATGAGCTTGCCGACCTCGCCTTCCATGGTCAGCAGGGGCATGAAGATGGCCACGGTCGTGAGCATCGAAGCCACCACGCCCAGCGCGACCTCCGACGTCCCGTCGATGGCCGCTTCAGTCGGCGATTTCCCCCGCAGCGAGTGCGCGTAGATGTTCTCGCCGATCACGATCGCGTCGTCGACGATAATGCCCACGGCCATGATCAGGCTGAACATGGTGATCATATTCAGGCTCATGTCGGCCTGGGCCATCAGGAACAGCGTGCCGAGGAACGAGATCGGGATACCCACCGCCACCCAAACCGCCAGCCGAAAATGCAGAAACAGCCACAGCGTGAGAAACACCAGGATGAAGCCGAGCATGCCGTTCTCGACAAGCATCCACAGCCGATCCGCTACATAATACGACCAGTCGTTCCACACAGCGATATGCACGCCCGAGGGCAGCGTCTTGCTCCGCATCTCGACGTATTCTCGTGCGGCATCGGCCACCCGGATCGTATCTTCCGCCTTGGTCTTGTTGATCTCCAGGTTGATGCACCGATGGCCCTGGAAGTTCGTCTGGGTCCACTCGTCCACGAAGGTATCGGTCACCGTGGCCACATCGCGCAGCCGGATGCGGGCCCCGCTCGGATCGACCTTGACGACCAACTCGCGAAACTCCTCGGCCGTATGCCGTTGGTCGACCACGCGGATCTTGATTTCCCGTTGGCCCGTCTCGACGCTCCCGGACGGCAAGTCGACGCTCTGGGCCGCTACGGTTCGCGACACCTCGGCGATGGTCAGCCCGCGGGACAACAATTGGTCCTGGCGAACCTCGATGCGAATCTGGTGCTCGGAAATGCCGTACGTCTTAACCAGACTCACTTCGTCCAGGCCCAGCAGATCGGACTCGATTACCTCGGCCAAGGCAGCCAGATCCTTGATCGACATCTCGTCGGCCCAAATGGAGACCGTACACGCATGGTCCACGAGGTCGACTTCCCAGATGAGCGGTTCTTCGGTGTCCTGGGGAAAGTTGTCGATCTGCTCGACCGCGTTTTCGATGTCCTTCTGCACGGCCCCGATCGAGTAGCCGTCGGCCACCTCGACCACCACCAGGGCCAAACTCTCGCGGGCGGTCGAGGTGACCTTTTCGATCCCCTCGATCCCTTCGATCTCTTCCTCGATCCGCCGGCAGATCGTCTCCTCGACCTCTTCGGGCGAAGCGCCTCGGTAGATCACCTGCACATTGACGAACTCGGGTGCGAACTCGGGAAAGACCTCGCGCGTCAACGAGCGATAGCCCAAAAAACCCAGCAGGATGATCACACCCATCAGCAGGTTGGCCGCCGTCGGATGACGTACGAAGTAGCCGATCATAGCCCGGCCTCCGCGTCGGCTTCTAACTCGCGAGCCGGAGCATCGATCTCCACTCGCGCCTGGACCGGGTTGTCGATCATCTCGACACGCACCGGCATGCCCTCGTTGGCCGGGAACAGGTCGGCCGTAATCACGATGTCACCCGACTCGATCCCTTCGGAGATTACGGCCAATTGCTCCTCCAACGCCGCGACCGTCACCGGTCGGATATGCAACTTCCCGTCGCGAGAGAGGTAGACCTTGCCGTCGTGCAAGCTATCGCGGGGAATCACCACCACGTCGTCGAAGGTGGCGCCGTAGAACGTCACATCGCAAAAGGCGTCGGGAATCAGCGGCGGACGAACGCCCGGCTGGACGTTCTTGTACGGGTCGCGGACCTCGATCACCACTGGCACGGTCCGGGTGCCCGGATCCAGCGAGCTGCCGATCCGCGAAACCATCCCGTACCAGACGGGCTCAAGATCGCCGATGCCCCAACTCACCTTGGCCGGGATTCGCAGCTTCTCCATCAGCGATTCGCTCAAGTCCATCTGCGGCAAGTCCAAGACGCCCAGCGCCTTGATCCCCTCGGGAAACAGCAGGGGCATCTTGCGCGTTTCGACCATGGCCACCACCTCGGCCGAGTCGAGCGCGAGGAACACGCCCAACTGCTGACCGGCCGTAACGAACTGGTTCACCTCGATGGCCTTCGAGGCACATCTCGCGGCAAACGGCAGCCGGATCGCACACTTCCCTCGCGCGCGACGCGCCTCCTGCAACCGAATGGCGGCCACGTCCTTCTGCTTCTCGGCCAACTGACGTTTCATCGGCAAGAGCTTCAAGCCGTTGAGCGTTTCTTGGACGGCCGTCCGCCGCGCTTCGTACGCGCCTTCGGCCAATTCCAACGCACTGCGAGAAACGGCCTGTTTGGCGAACGCATCGAGAAGTCGATCGCGTTCCGCTTCGGCCAGTTGCAAGCGGCGTTGGTGCAGCTTGAGGATCTCCTCGAAGTTGGCCTTCTCTTGGTCCAACTCGTCGAGCTGGATGTCTCGGGCCGCCGCTTCCGCTTCGAGTCGCTTGACGGCCAGGTCGTAATCGATCGGATCGATTTGGACCAGCAACCGGCCGGCCGGCAAGAGTTCACCCGGCTCGAACCGCGAGTCGACTTCGACGGTCTGCCCGGCCACCTCGGCAATGGCCGTCCACTGCTGACTGGCCCGGGCTGTGCCATAAACATTGATCGCCACGCGATGCGACGCCTTCTCGGCGCGAAAGGCACTGACCAGGCGGCCGGGATCCGGTTTTGGTTTCCCTTCGGCGGTCGGTTTGGTCTTGATCAGATACACACAGACAGCCACACCCACGGCAAGCACCACCACTACCGTCAGCAGGTAGGCCACTTTCCCCGGCAGCCTGCGGATCGGGTTTTGAAAAGGTTTCGACTCAGTCACTCTACGCGAACCCCTCTGCATAGTGGTATCTGGAGAATAGAACACCGCTTCTGAATTGTAGGTTGCCGAGGGTCGGCCGATGGTCCGCTTTCCGGGCATAAACGGGCGATTTGGCCCGATTCTAGGCGTTTCAACGCGTTCCCACGAAGGGTGTGGCAGCGAATTCTTGTTGTCGGTTCGGCGAGAACTTACTGGAAAACAGCCCTAACAACTTGCCACATAGACACTTACAGCGATCCTCTCGCGTACTGGATTGCGTGGAAATGGACGTTTCCTTGTCCACCGTGTTCGACTATACTCCGGCCCCTTTTCTTACCTCGGTGTCGAGGTGAACTGGCCCCTCTGTTGTCATCGAGGCTGGCTGATGCGATTTCGTTGGTTGATGATTCTGGTATTGGGCGTCGTGCTGCCGGGTTGCGGCAGCACGAAGTGGACCCACACGCCCCGAACGGCCACCGAACAGTTGCTGATCTCCGACGCGATGGATCGGGCGGTCAACAAGCTGGACTTTCGTTCCTTGGCCGGCAAGCCGGTCTTTCTCGATGCCACGCCGTTGGCCGGGGCGATCGACTCAGCCTACCTGACCAGCTTGATCCGGCAACACATGCTGGCTTCCGGCTGCGTTCTGAAGGACCTGAAGACCGAGGCCGACTACGTCGTGGAGGTCCGCACCGGCGCGGTCGGCACGGACCATCGAGAGCTGCTTCTTGGAATACCGGCCACCAGGACACGCGGCCTGATCCCCATGCCCGGTGTGCCCGACAGTATCCCCGAGATGCCCCTGGCTACCAAGAACGAGCAACGGGCGGTCGTCAAGCTGGCCGCGTTTGCCTACAACCGCCATACGGGTCGACCCGTATGGCAATCCGGCACCGTGCCGATCGAAAGCACGGTCAAGGATGTCTATGTCTTCGGTGCCGGGCCGTTTCGCCGCGGCACGATCGTCGAGGGAACCCGGTTTGCCGGCAAGAAGCTCAGCCTGCCGCTGACGAAAGGGAAGAACAAGCGGGATCGCCGTCAATTGGCGGTCAACGACGAGGCGTTCTTCACCGAACCCAAACAGTTGCTGGCCAAGAAGAGCGTTCCGCCACCGCAAGCGCCGACTGCCGTCAAGCAGGCGGAAGTTGCGGCCACCGAACGGCCCGTGCCACCGGCCTCGGGCGAAGTTATTCCGACGGTCCACACCGAAGAGATTCCTGCAGCGGTCCCGCCAACGCTGCCGCCACGGGTCGATCCGCCGGCACTCGATATCCCCGAACCCAGACTCATCGAACCCAGACTCATTGAACCGTCGGCCGATCCTCCCTCGCCGCAAACGAGGGTCGACACGGTACTCTCACAGCCGGCCTCCGCCACGATTTCCGATCAATCGCCACCCGCCACACTGTCGGATCGCTCGCCGGCCCCACTGTACGACCTTTCGCCAATCGAGTAGCACGGTCAGCTTAGCCGTGGCACACAACTTCTTGGCGTTGATCGGCCGATCCTGCTCATTGGTTCGGCAGATCTCGCGGATTGCAGTCTTGATTGGTAATCTAAGCGGGACGAACGGCATGGCTGGCTGATCGCTGTAACCTGCTGCCGGCAAACTACTTGTGACGATTCTCAAAATGCGTCTCCCCGGAGGCGACCGTTTGGACCGGGGTTTGCTAACCATCCGAGCGACATCTTGTAAATCGAACGCCCAGGAGCCCAAACGATGCAGGTGAACGACGTCTCGGGGGGATACTCGGATCCGACGGCCCGCGGAAGGCAGACCGAACTGCTCGAAGCGATCGGCAAACAGCCGAGCTCGGCGAAGTCGATAGGCTCTTCGGTGAATCGCCCGATGCTGGAGTTAGCGAACATCCTTTCGCAGTATGATGTGACCGACATCTCGCCGGCCGAGTTCTCGCAAATGATCCAAAAGCTGTTCGACAGCGGAACGATCTCCCAGAAGGAACTCCAGGAACTGGCCGCCATCCGACACGACCTGGATGTCGAGGGCGTCGACCCGGACGATTCGCTCGACCTGCTGGAGTTCTTTGCCCAGAAGATCAAAAAGACCCAATCCGAACTGAGTGACCAGGACGGATCACGCGCCGGCCAAGCCCTCTTACGTCCGCTGCTGGGCCACATGCAGTGGCTCGAAAAGTTCGCCCTAGTCCAGTCCTCCCCCGAGGCAGTAGGGCTAGATGCAATGGTGTAGGAGAAAGAGATACCATGAAAGCGCCGGCGTCTTCACCGGACCGCCGTAGCAACCGATGTCCTTGTAACCCAAATCATCGGCCAACAGCACGACGACGTTCGGTCTGTTGGGCCTCTTGGGAACCGAGTCAGGGGAAGCTTGTCGATCCTGCGCCCAAAGGATCGAGGCCGAGAGGATGACTCCCAGAGTGATGATGGAGCGGCAGATCATTCCAGACCCTCGGCCACGTGTTCCATGATCTTAACGAAAGACGCACCCCGATTGGGCATGTCGGGATCCAGCTTCTCTTTCTCTTTCCACAGTTGCCCGATCCTGGCCCGTTGCTCTGCCTTCAATTCTGTCATGCGCCGATCGACGTACTGCTGATGTTTGACGGGGTCATACGCTTTTGGCAGGTCGTTATCGTCGATCCGGGCCAGTAGTTCTGCATGGGGTGAGTTCAGTGATTTGCGGTTCGCAGCCGCGCCGGCGCCAGGCTTGGCCTGATCGTCGACAGCACCTGGCTCGAGTTCTTTGATGAAGATATTGCGGTATTCAATCGGACAGGGGTTCTCCGCGCCGAGGTTATCGCCATGCACAACGATATGTTTCTGAAGCCTGATAGGCGCCGGCTCCATGTTCATCATCCAGTCGTGATACACGAAGTTGTCAAGAAGAACCTCTCCGTCATACTCGGCCGAAAAGGTTCGGCCTTGGATGGTCAGCTTGACCGTATGCCAGACTCCGACTTCCGGATCAATATGTCTGACATGAGGTTTCTCTTCCTCCTCGAGACCCATTTCCTCTGCAGTCTGTTTCGGCAGAAAGTAGTAACTCTCCAGGTGTCCCATTCCGCCCTTGGATCTGAGGTTGAACTGCTCCATGTCTCCGAAGCCCGGGATTTCCGGAATCAGTTTGCGGAAGTTGATGCCGCTGTCCGAGATGGTCGGCATTCGGAAATCGAGCATCAGGATGAAATCTCGGTAATCCTTCTCCGTTGTCAGGTCCGCACCCCAACTGTCGATAAGATCTGGCGACTTGAGCACACCGTCCTGAATCGACCAGTACTGCTTGACCAGCGGCGGCGTATGCCAGCCGGTGAAATCCTTGCCGTTGAAGAGCGCGGTGAAACCCTCCGGCGGCACATTCAACTCTTCAATGCCGGCCCTCCAGGGTCGCACGCGGATGTTGCGGTAGGCGATCGGGCCGTAGTCGCCCTGGAAGATGATGGGCCCTTGGGGATGCTGCCGGCGATCCCAGTTCGGGCCGCTGGCCCAGGGTACTTCGTGGTTCTCCTGGATCACTTGGCCGTTGTGCATCACCTTGACGAATTTGGCGTGGGCCGTCTTCGCTCCATCCGCGTCGAATCGGGCAGCTTGGAAGATAATGTCGAGCGTCTGCCATTGGCCGGGCGGTTTGGCTGCGTTGACCTTTGGCGGCGAGCCCTCGTCGATGTGGTGGTAGGTCGGCTCGTTTTCGGCCCGGGGATAGATCCCACCGCAGTGGCCGGCCGTGGGCTTCTCGATGCCGTGGCTATCGAGGATCTGGATTTCATGGTTGCCATGGAATATCACGCCCGAGTTGGAGCCCTTGGCCACCATGAACTCCAAGTGCACTTCGACGTCGGCGAAGGTCTGCTTGGTAACGAGACTTGGGGTCCGACCGGTCTTGCCGTTGATCATCACACCGGCGCCCGGTTTGCCGACCAGACCTCTGCTGCCGATCGGGCCTCTGCTGTTATCGAGATCGACGATGGCATCACCGGCCACGTACCATTCGCCGGTCGGCTGATGCCAGACGCCGAAGTTGTCCTCCGCGCCGAGCGGCGTCCAACCATCTTCCCCGGCTCCAGCAACGCGGCCAAGCAACAACAGCATCACGGCGGCTAGGAATCGCAACCCAATAGACGGAAATGTTGTCGTTCGCATCACGGCGCCTCCCGAGATGATTTCAAGATTACAGTGTCCAACCATAGCGGTATTCGCGGCGGATATACTGGTTCGCCTCGGGGCAGTTCGTGACCTCCATGTCTTCCGCGCCCCATTGCAGTTTTCTACCGGCGCGATAGGCAACCGTTCCCAGCAGCACGGTCTCGGTCAGTGGTCCGGCATAGTCGAAGTTGCAACCGGTCGGGCTGCCCGTCTTGCAGGCCGTGATCCATTCCTGGGCGTGCTGCGGTCCTTCGGGCAGGCGTGGCCGCGTGACTCCAGCGAACTTGTCTTCCGGATACAGCTTGAACCGGCCATAGTCGGCGATCAGCATGCCTTCGGAACCGACGAACAACACGCCTTCCGGGTGGTCGGGCATGTTGTGCTGTTTCTGCAGCGGGGGCCGTTTGTTGCCGTCGTACCACGTGAGCTCTACAGGCGGCAGATTGCCTCGCGCCGCAAAGGTCCACTTGGCGATCAGCCACAGCGGTGAACTATCGTAGTGGACTGTCGGGCCCTCGGCCTCGGCTGAGAGCGGGTACTTCAGGTCCAGCGCCGTGAACGGCAGGTCGATCATGTGACAGCCCATGTCGCCGAGCCGG
>CAYYOX010000061.1:16070-17464 GCA_964473065.1 uncultured Planctomycetaceae bacterium
CTGCGGGGGGTAGATGGGATGATAGGGACGCTCCGGCGCCGGGCCGAGCCAGAGATCCCACTTCAGATGCTTCGGGACGGGAGGATGATGCTTCGGCCGATCGTAGTTACCCCAGGCCTGATCGCACCAGGCATGGACTTCTCGAACCTCTCCGATCGTTCCGGCTTTGATCATCGCAGCCACACTGCGATAGTTGTAACCGGAGTGCGCGCCATTGCCTAACTGAGTGGCCACCCCGTACCTTCGAGCCACTTTGGTCGCCACGCGGACTTCGTGGATATCGCGGCCCATCGGTTTCTCGCAGTAGCAGTGTTTGCCCATCTTCATTGCCATCACACTGACGGGAATGTGAGTGTGGTCGGTCGAAGCCACCACCACCGCGTCGATGTTCTTCTCTTCCTTGTCGAGCATCTCGCGGAAATCGTGATATCGCTTCGCCTTGGGAAATCGCTCATAGGTAGGCGCCGCTCGTTTGTCGTCGACATCGCAAAGCGCGACGATGTTTTCGCTGCTGACGCTGAGGAGATCTTCGTGCCCTCTGCCACCGACACCGATACCCGCGATATTGAGCTTTTCACTCGGCGGCGTATGCCGCTGGCCTCCCAGCACATGTCGCGGCACGGTCATAAGTCCCGTCAGGGCAGCACCGGCAACCGAATTGCGCAGGAAGTCTCGACGTTTCAAGCGATTCTCAGGTGATGTCGTGGCGTGCTCCTTGCTGCGAGTGAAGACGGGGATTCAGTCATTCACTATCTGAATTACTGATAGCGATTTCAATCCTAACAGCGCCCCCAGCATTCTAGGGCTGTAGAGATTGCCCCCTACCCACTTACCCGGCGCTCGGCCTGTCTGCCCATCCTGCCATGCTTCATAGTTAGCCTCAAGGTCGTTCAGGACGCGCGGCGTCTGCGCCACGCGAAGACAAGAAGGCCGAGGGCGGCCCCCAGCAGGGCGAAGCTGCTCGGCTCGGGCACCACGACGCCGGCGGTGAACACACCCGGGATGCCGGCGATGGTGTAGGCCAAGCTCAGGTCGCCGCCTAAGTCTACGTCGGTCTCCCCGAGTACGTCACCCAAATCGTGCTCGCCCTTGAGTGACATGGCAAAGCTACCGCTGATGGCCTCGTCCGTGTCCTCTTGGAACAGGCCGAGGTTGTCGGCGTCGTCGCCGGTGAGGATGCCCGACTCGGACGATAGCACAAAGCCGGTCACTGTGGCGCCGCCGGTGTCAATCACCAGACCATTGGCGGTGACAACCAGTTTCACGCCGTCTCCCGCGGCTGCGGCCAGGGGGTTGTCCGGATAGGTTCCATCGCCGAACAGTCCGGTGCCGAGCAAGGCGAGAATATCCTCGCCGGAGATCTTGCTGTCGGAGTTGAAGTCCCCGTTGCCCCA
>CAYYOX010000062.1:0-2277 GCA_964473065.1 uncultured Planctomycetaceae bacterium
GCATCCATCATAGCTGGCGACCGAACGTGGAAAAAGGGGACAGGCACCGAGCCGCGGAGATTTCCGGCGGGTTTAGCATCGATTCATGCTCGGAGCCAGTCCCCTTTTTCCACTCCACAAAACCGACTTCGCAGTTCTGCGGCCACAGCAGCTACCCCCCCGGGTTGTAGGAAGCCCGTCGCTGGCGTATCATCGGTTGGTCTTTTGGTCTTTGGGTATGTTTCCCCGGTTTCTCTGAAAAGAAGGATGTTTGTGCGATGCAAAAAGTATTGGCAATCGTCGGCGTGGTGGTTGTGGTCGTGATTCTGGTGGCCATCGGCATCTCGCGCAAGGGCAAGTCGGATAGCTCGCGGACCATCGGCGTGGTGCCCAAGGGAACTTCGTCGCCGTTCTGGGAAACGGTCCGCCAAGGGGCGCTCAAGGCCGGCGGGGAACTTGGCTACGAGATCATCTGGCAAGGACCCAAGGTCGAGAGCGATCGGGCCGAGCAGATCCGCATCGTCAAGGACCTGATCACGCAACGCGTGGCCGGCGTGGTCCTCGGGCCTAACGACAGCCGGGCCCAGATTCCCGTCGTGGAAGAGTTGGCCGAGCGGAAGATCCCTTGCGTGATCATCGACTCGGGCATCGAGACGGACCAGATCATCTCGTTCGTGGCTACCGACAACTATCAAGGCGGCGTGATCGCGGCGAAGCGAATGGGTGAGATCCTTGACGGAAAGGGTAACATCCTCGTGGTGAAGTTCCTGCCCGGCTCGGCCTCGACCACCAAGCGTGAGAACGGTTTCATGGAGACCATCGAGAATGAGTTTCCCGGGATCACGATCGTCGATCACAAGTACGGCATGGAGACGGTCAATAAGGCGGTCGAGGCGGCCGAGGATATGTTGACCAGAAACGCGGATGTCGACGGCATCTTCGGCTCCAACAACCACGCCACGATCGGCGCCGTTCGGGCCCTGGAGGGTCGCGACCTGGCCGGCAAGGTCAAGGTGGTCGGGTTCGACTCGGAAGACGCACTGATCCAAATGCTCGAGTCGGGCGCCATCGACTCGCTGGTCGTCCAGGACCCGTTCCGCATGGGATACGAAGGCGTGAAGACGGTCGTTGCGGCCATCGAGGGCAAGTCGGACATCCAACGGCGGGTCGACACGGGCGTCGAACTGGTCACCAAGGATCGGCTGGAAGAACCGGAGATCAGAATCTTGCTGGGCCTGAAGTGATGTCAACGGAAACCGCCCTGCGCATGGCCGGCATCTCGAAGCGTTTTGGGCCGGTCCAGGCGCTCGACGAGGTGAGCTTCAGCGTCCGACGCGGCACGGTCCACGCCTTGGTCGGCGAAAACGGGGCCGGGAAGTCGACCCTGATGAAGATCCTCGCCGGCGTCTATCAACCGGATGCCGGATCGATCGAAATCGATGCGAGGCCCCGAACCTTCCAAAAGCCGTCCGACGCCTTGGCCGCCGGCGTCTCGATGATCTATCAGGAACTCGATCTGGCCGAGCACCTGAGTGTGGCCGAGAATGTATTCCTGGGCATGGAGCCGCCCGGGAAGCTTCCCCTGTCGGTCGACCGCCGGCGGATGATCCGCGAGACGGCCGAACTGGCCCGACGGTTCGGCTTCACAATCGACCCGACGGCCGCGGTCGAGGACCTTTCCACGGGCGATTGCCAGGTGGTCGAAGTGCTCAAGGCCCTGATGCGCAATGCCTCGATCCTGGTCATGGACGAGCCGACCTCGTCGCTCTCGGAACGCGAGGCGGTAATGCTCTTCGAGACTATCCGCGGATTGCGAGGGCAGGGGATCTCGATCATCTATATCTCGCATCGCCTGGAAGAGATTGTCGACTTGGCCGACGACGTGACCGTGCTGCGCGACGGCCTGACCGTCCACTCCGGCACGATGGCCAACCTCGATATTCCCAAGATCGTTTATCACATGGTCGGGCGCGAACTGACCGATTTCTTCCCGCCGCGGTCGATCAGCCCCGGCGAAGTGTGCGTCGAAGTCAACGAGCTTTCGTCCGAGCAGGGCGTTGATGACGTTTCGTTCACGATCCGTCAAGGCGAGATCGTCGGCATGGCCGGGCTGGTCGGTGCGGGTCGGACGGAAGTTGCCCGGGCCATCTTCGGCGTGGATAAGAGAACCGGTGGTTCGGTCACGCTGGACGGAAAGCTTCTGAGAATCGCTTCACCGAGTGATGCGATTGCTGCGAAGATCGCCTACCTGACCGAGGACCGCAAGCGGACCGGGCTGTGCCTCGAGCTGCCTTGCAG
>CAYYOX010000062.1:2287-17419 GCA_964473065.1 uncultured Planctomycetaceae bacterium
AAAAAAGACGAGCGTATGGCAACGTTTATGCTCGAGGACCTGACCGGGCGGATCTCGGTGAAATGGTCGACGCCGCAAGCGCCAGCCGATTCGCTCTCGGGCGGCAATCAACAGAAACTGCTGATCGCCCGATGGCTGTTGGCCGAATCGAAATTCCTGATCTTCGACGAGCCGACACGCGGTATCGACGTGGGCGCCAAGAAGGAAGTCTACCAGTTGTTGAACCAATTGGCCGAGCAAGGCAAGGCGATTCTGTTTATTTCGTCGGAACTATCCGAGCTATGCGGCATCGCCGACCGGATCCTCGTGATGCGACGCGGACGCTTAGTCGGCGACTTTCCCGCCAAGCAAACCACCCAAGAGAGAATCATGCACGCCGCGGCCGTGAAGGAGAGTTAGATGGACAAAATGACCCGGCAACTGATCCCCTTTGCCACCTTGGCCCTGATCGTCGGCATTCTGGCGGCCTTGGAACCGGATACGTTTTTGACCTTCGAGAACTTCTTCAACGTGCTGCGACGCTCGAGCATGAACGGGATCATCGCCGTGGGTATGACGGTTGTGATCGTCTCGGCCGGCATCGATCTGTCGGTCGGCTCGATGATGGCCTTAGCGGGCATGGTCGGCGCGTGGTCGATGATCGCCATTGGCGGTGAAGATCCCAGCGGCGCGGCCTTGTGGTGCGGAACCGGCGTGGGACTCGGCGTCGGGGCGGCCTGCGGGCTGGTCAACGGACTGCTGATCACCGGGCTGAAGCTCCCGCCCTTTATCGTTACGCTGGGTAGCATGAGTGTCTTCCGCGGGCTCTGTTACGTGATGAACAGCAGCAATCCGTACCATGTGGCCGAGTATACGTATCTCTACGAAGGGACCGTGCTGGAGTTCAACCTGAACGTGCCGGGCTTCGAGGCCCCTTGGGTCTTTCCGGGGATTCCGATCGCGGCTGTGATTTGGGCGGCCGTGTTGCTGGCGGCCGGGTTCTTGATGAAATACGGACGACTGGGACGACACACCTATGCCATCGGCTCGAACCGCGAGGCGGCCTTCCATGCCGGGATCGGTGTGAACCGCACGCTGATTTGGATCTACAGCCTTACCGGACTGGTCGCCGGTCTGGCCGCCATGATCACCACCAGCGAAACCGTCTCGGCTCAACCGACGGCCGGCATTACGCTCGAGTTGGACATCATCGCGGCCGTGGTCATCGGCGGCGCGAGTCTTTCCGGCGGGCGCGGCACGATCACCGGTACGATCATCGGCACACTGTTGATCAGCTTCCTACGCAACGGCTGCAACATGTTGGGCGTCGACACTAACGCCCAGTTCATCGTGATCGGGATTATCATCATCGCCGCGGTGAGCATCGACCAACTCGCCCGCTCCAAGGCAGGCACTGGCTAAATAATCTGCGCTGTCGCTACTGCGGCGCGCCCAGCAGCACCGCCATGGCTTGGCCGTAGGGCGACGTTGACCGGGCAATTGGAGTCGGTCGTTCGTAGTTGAGCGTCGGCGGCAGCAACGCCCCCAGCCCGATCGCAGGCGAAGTATTGCAGGAGATGGCGGACGCCCTGTCGTGGATTCGCTCGAAGTGCGACCGCTCGGGGGGTGTCTATGCCTGCGGAAGTGGTCTATTTAGCCACTACAGCCTTTTCGCAGGACTTATAAGATCAGTCGGTTGACTCTATTGTGGAATGTCCTATAATGTCAGTAGACTGATCTTATAAGGCACACCGTATGTAAGTTCCTACTGTTGAAGGAATTGAGTTGTCTCGGTTAGCGGGTTCTCGTTGGGATTCACGCGGAATCTCATAAGATCAGTCGGATGATTCTAGTGGGGTTTATATGCGTAACATCGATAAATCGCAGGTACTTAGGCGAATCCGGAGCGAGAATCCCTGGTGGGACCCGCCGCACCAGATCGAGGATTTCTATCGGGAAATGACTCCCCGAGCCTACTTCGAGATGTTCTTTCCGCTGGTAAAGGACACCTCGGTTCGCCGGGCCGTGCTATTGATGGGTCCAAGGCGGGTGGGCAAGACCGTGTTAATTCACCAAGCCATTGGGCGTCTGATCGCCGGGGGAGTTCCCCCAACGGCGATCGGTTACGTTTCCGTAGATCATCCGCTGTACAACGGACTGGGTCTGGAAGAATTGCTCGATCACGCCCGGGAAGCAAATGGCGTTGACCCCGCCGAGCCGTTTTTCATTTTCTTCGACGAGATTCAGTACCTTCGCGAGTGGGAAGTTCATCTCAAGACGCTCGTCGATTCCCACCGGAACGTCAAAGCTATCGCGTCCGGTTCCGCAGCGGCGGCCTTGCGCCGAAAAAGCCGCGAGTCGGGGGCCGGTCGATTTACGGATTTCCTGCTTCCACCGCTGACTTTCTACGAGTATCTAGAGTTACTCGGGCAAGGATCGGTCGTGAGCCTTATGGGTGGGAAGCTCAAGGTAGGCAACCTCAAAGCATTCAACCAGCAGTTCATCGACTATATGAACTTCGGTGGATATCCGGAGGTCATCTTCTCCGAGCAAATCAAATCGGACCCAGGCCGATTCATTCGTAGCGATGTGATTGACAAAGTGTTGCTACGGGATCTACCCAGTCTGTATGGAATTCAGGACATTCAGGAATTAAACTCTTTGTTTACGATGCTCGCGTACAACACGGGCAACGAGGTCTCCCTGGACGGCCTGTCCCAAAACGCCGGCATTGCGAAAAACACGATCAAACGCTACATCGAGTACTTGGAAGCCGCGTTTCTGATTAAGACGATTCATCGCGTCGACTATTCCGCCAAGAGGTTCAAGCGGGCCAATTTCTTCAAGGTCTACTTAGCCAATCCCTGTATGCGAAGCGCTCTGTTTTCGCAGGTGGACAGTAACGATGAGTCCATGGGGCATCTGGTTGAAACGGCGATTTTCTCGCAATTGTTCCACCAAGACGTTTCGCGATTACATTACGCCCGATGGAAAGACGGAGAAGTCGACCTAGTGCAGTTGTCGGAAAAGGACCTAGCACCCAACTGGGTCGTCGAAATCAAGTGGTCGGATGCTTACGAAGCCGATCCCCGGAAGCTTTCAAGCCTCTTGCGATTCTGCAAACGTAACGGAATCCCGCAAGCCATCGTAACCACTCTTAGTGCAGACAGTACCAAAGTCATAGACGGAATCAAGCTTAGGTTCGCGCCCGCGAGTGTGATTTGCTACATAAACGGCTATGACATTCTGCGATCCAAGCAGATGAGCAACTGGCCATTCTCCGATTTCGAGACCTAACGCTACCGCGGGGCGCCCAGCAGCACGGCCATGGCTTGGCCGTAGGGGGTGTGGTTGAGGATTAGGGCCGTGGGCTTGGTAGTTGCCAGGGGTTGGCCGTGGACGACGTTCACCGGGCAGTTGGGGTCGGGCTGCTGGTAATTGAGCGTCGGCGGGATCAGGCCTTCTTGCAGGGACAATACGCCGGCCACCATCTCCACCGAGCCGCTGCCGGCGCCCGAGTTGCCGAAGAAGCTTTTTGGGGCCGTTACGGGGACGTCGCCCAGCACGTCGTGAATGGCCTGGGCTTCGAGTTGGTCGTTCGGAATGCTGCCCGAGCCGTTCGCGTTGACATGGCCGATGTCGCCCGGTGTGAGGTTGGCATCGGGCGGGGCACCCGTGATCGCGCGGCGAATGGAGGGGCCGGTAAGTGGTGCTCCGTTGCGCGTCGGCTCGAAGGCGCCGGCGAATCCGAGAATGCGGGCTTGAATGTCGGCGCCGCGGGCTTCGGCATGGTCGCGGGTTTCGAGCACGAACGCACCGGCCCCTTCTCCGTTGACGGTCCCGTCGCGACGGGCGTCGAAGGGCCGCGTTGCCGAGGCGGGGTCGCCATGGCCGGGGGATAACTCGAAAATCTCGCTGCGGATCCACGAGGCCACATGAATTCGGGAGCTCGTGCCGCCGGCGATCATCGCGTCGGCATGGCCCCGCTGGATCACGCGAATGGCCTCGGCCAGGGCCGAAAGGCTGGAGACGTCACCCAGCGTGATCGAATTGTTCGGTCCTCGGGCGTCCTGGGCGATGCCGATATGGCAGGCCGGCATGTTGGGCAGATACTTCAGCATCCACAGCGGATACATCTCGGCCATGGCCGTCCGGCCCCAGGCGTCGAAGTCGAACTTCCCGTCGGCGATGCAACGATCGAAGGCGTCGGTCAGTTCGGACAACTCGCAGGGGATCATCTCGGCGCCGAAGGTGATCCCCAGCCGCTCGGGATCGACCGGCCGCTCGTTGAACCGGGCTTCGGCGGCGGCCAGATCGGCAGCGACAAAGGCCAACTGGATGTCCCGGCTCATCACCTTCAGGCTCTTGCGTGGCCGAACATACTGCTTGGGGTCGAAATCGAGCACGTTGGCGCCGAACGTGGGAGGCAAATCGTCGGGCAAGTGATCGCTTCCCTCGAAGAGATCCAGTCGCCGCACGCCGCTTCGGCCGGCGCACAGCGAGTCCCAAAAGGCCTCGCTGCCGATGCCGATGGAGCTGACCACTCCCACGCCCGTGATTACGATCTCTTGCTTTTCCACTATGCTCGGTACACTATAAGGAAGAACCCAATACCATGCAGATTATCCAGTTTACCTGCCAGAAAACGGCTCGACAAGAGGCCACCCAAAGGGGGCGTGCCGGGAAGGCAGAAGTGGGCGATGATGAATCGAGTGATCCGTTTAGCAGCCGCCGGCACGGCGGCTTGGCGAAGGGGATATCCCCAAATCAAGCCGCCGTGTCGGCGGCTGCTAAACGGGATAGGATTTTCTTAACGTACCCTTAACAGGGCGAACCGCTTCTGCCAAAGTATCTCTATAAGTGGCACAATCTTTCCAACATTTTCAGGAGCCAACGCCATGACCAAACCAGGATATGCCGGGCCGCTGGAGCAAATCGACGAGTGCTGTTGGCGGATCCCCAAGAACTATAAGTTGGGTATGAACGTCGAGGGCCGGATCTTCGCCGACGATCGCCTGATCGAGCAGATCCGCAAGGACCAGGCACCCGAGCAAGTGGCCAATGTGGCTTTCCTGCCGGGCATCCAAATGGCCAGTCTGGCCATGCCGGATATTCACTGGGGTTATGGCTTCTGCATCGGCGGCGTTTGTGCGACCGCGGCCGACGAGGGCGGCGTCGTTTCGCCGGGCGGCGTGGGCTACGACATCAACTGCGGCGTGCGGTTGGTCCGAACCAATATGATGTTCGAGGAGATCAAACCCCGCTTGAGGCAATTGATCGAAGCCCTCTATCGGCAAGTGCCCGCCGGCGTAGGGCAGGGCGGCTCGTATCTGTTCGACCCCAAAGAACTCCGCCGCCTGCTGACCGACGGCGTTGGCTATCTGAAATCCCGCGGTCTGGCCACCGACAGTGATATCGAACACACCGAAGCCGGCGGACGGATCAAAGAGGCTCAACCCGATCATGTCAGCCCGCGGGCGATCCAACGCGGCGGTAACCAGTGCGGCACGCTCGGCTCGGGAAACCATTTCCTGGAAGTCCAGGTGGTCGACGAAGTGGTCGACAAGAAGGCGGCCCAGGTGATGGGACTCGAAGAGGGGCAGGTGTGCGTGATGATCCATTCCGGCTCCCGCGGTTTGGGCTATCAGGTTTGCGACGATTCGCTGAAGCAGCTTCGCAACGTGCCGGCCAAGTACGGCATCTCCTTGCCCGATCGACAACTGGCCTGTGCGCCGATCGATAGCCCCGAGGGTCAGGCGTATCTCGGGGCCATGCGTTGTGCGGCCAACTACGCCTGGGCCAATCGGCAGTTGCTGATGTGGCAGACGCGGGAAGTTTTTGCCGAGTTTTTCGGTAAGAGCTGGGAGTCGCTGCAGATGAGCCTGATCTACGACGTGGCCCATAACATCGCCAAAATCGAGCGACACACGGTCGACGGCCGCGAGAAAACCCTGTGTGTCCACCGCAAGGGCGCCACCCGAGCCTTTCCTCCGGGTCACCCTGAAGTACCCCAGAAGTATCGGGCGATCGGCCAACCGGTGATCATCCCGGGCGACATGGGTCGGGCAAGTTGGGTTTTGACGGGATGTGTCGGGAGTATGGAGCGGGCGTTCGGCAGCACGTGCCATGGGGCGGGTCGGCTGATGAGTCGCACAGCGGCTGTCCAGCAGGCCCGGGGCCGGCGAATCGACCAGGAACTGGCCGAAAAGGGGATCATCGTCCGATGCCGTCACTGGAAAGGACTGGCCGAAGAGCAGCCCGCTGCGTATAAAGATGTGAATCAGGTAGTCGACGTAGTTCATCGGGCCGGCCTGGCCAAGAAGGTCGCCCGAATGAGGCCCGTCGGCGTAGTCAAAGGATAAACCGCTTGCACTTCCCCGTTTAGCAGCCGCCGGCACGGCGGCTTGACGCTAGCAAAGCCTCCGTGCCAGCGGCTGCTAAACGGGCTGATGGAACTGAGCTGATGGAACTGAGACGCCCCATTTTGCGTCCGATCCATATCGCAACGGCGTTGTCCGTTTTGGCGTGGATCGGTATAACCGGGTGTTGGTCGGAAGAAGAGGCCTCGTCGACCCAGAACAAAACGGCCAGATCGCGTGGAGGGAAGCGTATGACGATCAAAGTGACCAGTTCGGCCTTCAAGAACGGCCAGCCGATTCCCGCAAAGTATACCGGCGAGGGCCAAGACATCTCGCCGCCCATCTCCTGGTCCGATGTGCCCGAGGGGACCAAGGAATTAGTGCTCATCTGCGACGACCCGGACGCACCGACCGAAGAGCCTTGGGTCCACTGGGTAATCTACAAAATCCCGCCTGGGGCGACCGGCCTGCCGGAAGGCGTGCCTGTAAAGCCTCGGCTAAAGACACCGCCCGGCACGTTGCAGGGCAAAAACTCCTGGCCCAGCGGTCAGACGGTCGGCTACCGCGGTCCCATGCCGCCGCCGGGCCTTGGAACGCACCGCTACTTCTTCCACCTCTATGCCCTGGAGGCCAAGATGGTCGTCGAGCCGGGTATCGACAAAGAGACCGTGCTCGACGAGATCGAGGACCATATCCTGGCCGAAGGCGAACTGCTCGGCACGTACGAGAGGCGGTAGTCGGTGCCCGACCGCAGAAAGCACCGGGGTCCTCATCCGGAAGACGACCGGCTCTTCTCGCCGGATGTCCATCCGTTGCTGCGCGAAGCGGCGTCCGATCTCCGCTGGATGCTCAACCGGGGTTACGCTCAGAAATCGGCCCTGAAGCTGGTCGGCGATAGTTTCGATCTGGTCGCCCGACAGCGTACGGCCGTGGCGCGTTGCGTCTGTAGTCAAGAAGAGGCCCAACGGCGCCAAAGCCATCTGGCTCCGCCGCCGCAGCTTAGCGGCCAGCCGTTGTGGCTGGACGGCTACAATGTGCTGACCACGGTCGAGGCCGCCTTGGCCGGCGGCGTGGTGCTGGGTTGTTGCGACGGGACCTACCGCGACATGGCCAGCATGCACGGCAGCTTTCGCAAGGTCGAAGAGACCCCGCCGGCAATTGAACTGATCGGCCGAGTGATCGAGTCGCTCGATGTTGCGTCGTGTTGCTGGTGCCTGGACCGACCGGTCTCCAACAGTGGACGGCTCAAGGCGGTGATCGAACAAACGGCCGAAGCGCACGGCTGGCCATGGCAAGTCGAGTTGGTCGCCGACCCCGACGCGATCCTGGTCGGATGCGAGGAGATTATCGCCACGGCCGACAGCGCGATCCTCGATCAGTGCAACGCCTGGTACAATCTGGCCCGCGAGGTGGTCGATCGTCACGTCCCACGTGTCAACCTGATGAACCTCGCGATTCTCGACGAACCTACCGTTTAGCGGTCGGGCTTGCCCGACGTTTTTTGGCCGAAGTGAACGGCAACTTCTAAAGAAAAACGTCGGGCAAGCCCGACCGCTAAACGATGGATGGCAATACTGATAGTTTCGCGAAAAGCGCATAGAAACAGGATTGCCGGCTGCGTTGATGCCCTGCAAAGCAGCCGCCCAGAGGCCACGGGGAAGCGACGCCCGTGTTTCTCGGCAGGGCACGCAGCCGAACAATCCTGTTTCCGATCGGCTACTCGGCACTCACCCGTTGAAGATGTCACCCCTGACATCAACTCCAACGTAAGATAGCGCCCGCGGATGGTATTTTCACTATTTCCCGTCCGCACCCTAGTTATCGTAAAACCCGCGTAACAATGTTAACGTGAACGCCGCTGTAACTGGAAACGTTTCTTCAGACACCGCAGATTATCACGACTGTAGCGATTACGCCGGCATTGCGCCCATAACGAGGCGGCCTGGGGGGGAAAAACGGAACGCGACACCCAGACAAAACGGGGAAACAGCAGAAACCAGCGAGACTTTACCACCCCCCCAAACGTTTAGCGGTCGGGCTTGCCCGACGTTTTTCGAAACACGGGAACGTCTACCAACACAAAACGGCCGAGCGCGCCTGGCACGCTCGGCCGTCTTGTTTGTTTGCGGTGGATCGTGAAATTGCCCTTAGTTCCACCACCACCGAGTGTTCTCTTCGGGAGTCGCGTCGGCGCGGATCGACACGGCCGCGTCACTCGACTGCACCTTGTCGGCCAGACCCCAGGAGTTGATTTGCACGCCGCCCGAGGCACTAAAGATCCAGTTGCGGCCCTTCTTAATCATCGTGGCCTTCGAGTCGATCTGCTTCGGAGCCGTTAGCTCGACGACGGCCACCTCGGCCGGGTCCATCAACAGCGGCATGCTGTAGCCGGCCTTCCCGGTCAAGTCTTCTTTGACGATCAGTGCGGCCACCACGGCTAGCTCCATGCAATTGCGAAGCTGACCGAAGATCGGATCGGCGACGGCCAGATCCTCATACTTCTCGGTCATGTTGTCGGCCCAACGCTGGGCGGCCTTACTGGCCTTGCCCGTATGTTCCCGCTGACCGCTGGCCACAAAGAAGTCCTCTTCGGTCATGGCTTTGACCGACGCGCCCTGCAGCTCCCAGGCCAAGCGGTCGGGGCTTGCCAGCAGCGGCTCGTAGTTCGGCTCGAGCCACCAGCGCGGCAGCATGTTTTTCATGCCGCGTCCGCTCGGCCGGATCATCGACAGATAGTTGGGCAGGCCCTTGACCGGCGACTCTTCGAAACCCATCGCCAGCCGCTTCATCCGATAGTCGGCCGCAACCAACACTCGGGCGAAATGGCTTGTGTCCGGAACGCCGTGGACGGAGATCTGCTGCGGGCCCAGCGCTTCTTCGATTCCGCGGGCCGTTTGCCGGGGGTTGCCGACCGTGCGCAGAGTGCGGGCGTGCTGTCTTAGCCGCGTAATTCCTTCGGGGGTCGGGTCGATCGAACAACTGATGCCGCCTTGGGCCGCCTGCCGAGCCGTTCGCAAGGCCACCAGCAAATCGTCCAGCAGCATCACCGGGCGTCCGGTCGTCGTGCCCACGATATTGCCGCGCTGGCCAACTTTCCAGCCTTCGCCCGGGCCAACCAACACGATGTCGCGCTGTTCGGGATAGACGAAGATGTATTGAATCTGTTGCAAGCCGGCCAGCAATTCGATTTCCTCGGGCAGCGACTCGCCGTCGGCGAGCGCCTTTTCGATGGCCGCTTCCAATCGGCGAAGCGAGATTTTTCGCAGTGCGGCCATGTGGGCCATTTGCTCGGGCAGGTCGCTGCCAAGCTGGAGTCTTGCCTGGCGGAGTCGGTCTTGGTCGTCAATCCGGGCATTGTCCAGCAAGCCTTGGGCATTGATGGAAACACCACCCACAGATCGAGTGTTCTGAAAGACCTGGGCCTGAAGCGTGGAACAAGCGGCGACGGTAGCCGTCAGGATCAAGGCGATCAGCGCTACCCGGCGCGCAGCGGGCAAGCCTCTAAAGCTGCGAGCTGGCATAAGAATTCTCCTAGTCGTTGGTTTTTCGGCGGAACACGCGGCACGAGTGCCGACGAGGAGTCCGCCATGGATGCTCTGTCTCTGTCCGTTGGGGGCTCAGTTTGTTGGAACTTTGCCTGCTGGGGGATGGCGACCGCACAATCGGAGCGCGACGCTGCAATATGTCCCAAGCTATTCTACTTTACCCTTATAGCTTAGACTAACTCCATATCCGCATAATTGCAAGGAACAATCGGGCAGGCATCGCCATTGCGGGTGGTTCGATAATACCTCCCTATCTGGTATTCTGCTGGAAGCTGTCCATGGCACGCCCTTGCGATACCCGGGTAGGCGAGGGTAGGTTAGAATTCAAGTAGGTCTTCTTTTCTGTGTTAACTGGGATTTCTCGGGCTGGATTCTCTTGGGCCGGGCTTTTGTCCGGCCGAAAAGCCCGGGTAGTGGATCTTTCGAGGCGAATCGGGCGTGGCTGAACTCGCATATCTGGTGATCCGTGAAGGCTCCAAGTGGAGCGACGTTTTCCGGCTGGTTCCCGGCCAGTCGGTCACGGTCGGGCGTGCGCCGACCAGTCAGATCGTGCTGACCGACGAGCGATGCAGCCGATCCCACCTGGAAGTCTTTATTTCGGGCGGACAGTGGACTCTGCGGGATTTGGACAGCCGCAACGGGACCATGGTCGGAGAACAATTGGTCAAAGGCGATTGGACCCTGCGGCCGGGCGATATGATCCGCGTGGGGCGATCCCAATTGGTGTTCGTCCATCAGTTGGCCGAGGCCTTTTCCGATTCCAGCCGGATTGTCGGCCGCCCGCCTACCGACGGATGGGGGCACATCTCGCCGGAATCGATCGAGGATTCGAGTGTCTTGCAACCCCGCGAGCCGACCACGATCACGCATCGCCGCGGACAGACGAAGTTCCTCTCGCCCGGCGAGGAAGAGGCCAGCGGCGTCTCGAAGATGGGTCGTGCGTCGGCCAAGCTCTGCCGGATGGCGTTCGAGTTGGCCAAGTCGCCGGACGCGGTGGCGATGGCCGGCGTGGCCTTGGAGGGTCTGGCCGAAGGAACGCAGACCGATGCCGCGGCCTTGCTGCTGTTGCCTCGAAATTTCCGAGGCCAACCGGGCGGCGAGGACTTGGAGGTGATCGCCTCGCGGAGCAGTTCGGAGAAACGCTACCATCGCATTTCCAACGCCTTGGCTGAGACGGTGCTGCGCGAGGCCGGGGCTGTCCTGGCCCGCAACGTGGCGGGTGACAGCACGCTGGGAAGCCGCGGTAGCAAGGGCGAAATTCATACCACGAGCGTGATTTGTGCGCCGGTCCGCCGCGGGCGCCACGTGTTCGGCGTGATCCACCTCTATTCGATCGACCTCGCCTTGGTCCCCGATCCGGACGACCTGGAATTCACCTTGGCCGTAGCCGACACGGTGGCCGTGGCGCTGGTCAATTTGAATCGGCGTCAGGAATTGGCCGAGAACCTCACGCAAGTTCGCACCGAGAACGTGCAATTGCGCGAGCGACTGGGTGTGCAGAGCGAAATCGTCGGGCAAAGCAAGGTCATCCAGGAGGTGGCCGATGAGATGGCCCGCGCGGCGGCCAGCAACGCAACCGTGTTGGTCCGCGGCGAGAGCGGCGTCGGCAAGGAACTGGTGGCCCGCGGCGTCCATTACTCCAGTCCCCGGCGGGAGAACGTGTTTGTGTGCCTGAACTGCGCAGCCCTCTCCGAAGACCTGCTGGCCAGCGAGTTGTTCGGTCACGAGCGGGGCGCCTTTACCGGGGCCACGGATCGGAAGATTGGCAAGTTCGAAGCGGCCGACAAGGGGACCCTGATGCTGGACGAGATCGGCGAGATGAGCCCCGGCATTCAGGCCAAGTTTCTACGCGTGTTGGAAGGGCATCCGTTCGAGCGAGTCGGAGGGAACAAGCCGGTGAACGTCGATGTCCGCGTGATCGCCGCCACCAACCGCGACCTGGAAAAGGACGTGGCCGAGGGGCGTTTTCGCCGCGATCTGTATTTCCGGCTACGCGTGCTGGAGATCGTGGTTCCCGCCTTGCGCAAACGGGCCGAGGATATCTCGCTGTTGGCCGACTACTTCCTGAAGAAATTCAACGACGAAACGGGTCGCAAACTCCGCGGTTTCACTCCCGGGGCCACCGAGCAATTGCGCAATTATCTTTGGCCGGGAAACGTCCGCGAGTTGAAAAACGTGATCGAGCGGGCCGTGGTGCTCTGTCGCAACCAGGTAATCGGCCAGGAAGACCTGCTGCTGACCAAGTTGGCCACGTCCGGCGACACGGGCAATCTCCAGATGCAGAGCGAATCGTTTGCTCCTGCCTCTCTGGCCGATATCGAACGCGACCATATCCTGGCCACGCTGGAGCATACGGGCTGGCACAAGAGCAAAACGGCCGGCATCCTGGGTATCGAACGGGCCACGCTGGATCGAAAGATCCGCCGCTACGGCTTGGGCGAAGAAGTCGGCCGCAAGCCGTAACGCACGCCGCTGACGCGCGTTCTGTAGGAGGCGCCTCCTACAGGAAATTCAGCCGAGTTTAACGGTAGTTACGAACGTAGCGAACGTGACGACGTGGTTGCCGATTATTGCACGGCAATACGCTCTTTTCCCGGGTATAGCGGGTTCCCGTCGCGTTTCATATCCCACTATTGATAGAGCGGCTTCGCGCTGCTTTTTCGACCGTCGGCAACCACAGGGTCTTCCCCGCGATGCCTGCCGCTGCAAGGAAAGTACATCTACCCGATCTTAGGAGCACAACATGGCTACGGCTAGCGTAGAATGCGTCGACGCCCTGGGCGCCGATTCCGCCCTGCTAAATGCGATCACCTCTTCCGTCGAGAGTTGCCTTACCATGTGCGACACGAAAGCGAAGTGTGTCGGCATGTCCACGATTCCCACCCGGGATCCCGGTTCGGTCACCGGCATGATCGGCGTGCACGGCGACGTGTCGGGATTCATCACGGTCAACTTGGCCGAGGCGGTGGCCTTGGCGGCCGTGGGCGGCCTGCTGCAAGACAAGTTCGAGAAGCTCTCGCCCCAGGTCATCGACGGGGCCGGTGAAATAACCAACATCATCGCCGGGGGAATCAAGAAGGGGCTTTCCGGGTCCCCATGGGGGTTCAGCCACGTAACCGTCCCATCGGTAATCATCGGCCAGAACTACCAGATCGCCTATTCCGCCGGCTTGCAGTACCTGTGTGCCTCGTTCGAGCACGACAACGAAGATGCCCTGCTGCTCGACGATCGGCTGATCAAAGTGGCCGTCTCCTTGATCCGCCTGTAGTACGCCGGCGATAGCGTTTAGCGGTCGACGGCACGTCGACCCTTTCGCAACGCAAGGATCAGGCCGACGTGCCGTCGGCCGCCAAACGGTACGTGATCCGGGCTATTGATCTTTCTTGGAGAGCGAAATCCCTCGCTTGATGAACTGCTCCACTTGCTCGATGCTCTGTCGGCCGATCAGGCGCCTGCGCTTCCAGCCGTCGCGCGTCTTGCGATACATGATCAACTGCGGCACGGCACTGTCGCCGCGGGTTAGTTTCCGGGCCAGTTGTTGATTGTTGTCCGGGTTGACGATCGTAAAGGCCACCTTTTTCAGCGTGCCGCGCTTCTCGACTTCCGGAAGAACCGTCTTCTTCATGGTCTGACACGGTGCACACCAATCGGTGCTTACCAGAATGACCAGCGGTTTGCCCGATTCGGCCTGACGGTGGGCTTCCGTGTAACTAGCCGTTGAGACGGCGGACAGGGAAACGTGCAATAAGGTAGCGATCAACAAATGCGACAAGGAAGTCCTCCTCTCGACCAAGGTTGGCCAAACCAAACTTGGTCTAAGTTAGCGCCGAGTTATCGGCAAAAAACATGGATTACGGATACCGGAAGTTCCGATCCCCGGCATGGGTGTGAGCGGACCAATGGTGGCCGCTTTCCTAAAGGCAGGAAACCCTTAGTGTACCTGGGAAATCTAAACATGCAAGGAGGGAATATGCCGCCCGAAGCGATTGGGGGGCATGACGGGATGCTGATATTGCTGTGTATTCGGCAAGATAGGGTAATATCTACCACTTACTGGGGGGTCACACGCCCCGGCGACCGAAGATGCGTAAGTCGCCATTTTGCGGGAACTTGGCCGCCGGGAGATTGAGTTCCCCCGGACTTGTTCGGTATAATCCCCGAAACCGTTTAGCCGCCGACGCTACGTCGGTGAGTGTGTGTTTAGCCGCCGACGGCACGTCGGTGAAAGATCGGAACCGCCTGATGAAGCTTCGCGTCGGCCTGATTGGATTGGGTGAGGCCTGGCAACAGCGCCATGCGCCCGCGCTACGCGCCCTGGCCGACCGGTTCGAGGTGAGTGCGGTTTGCGAGCAAGTTGCCCACCGGGCCACGCAGGCGGCGGCCGAGTTCTCCGCCGCACCGGTCGATGGATTTCGAGCCCTCACGCGACGCGAAGATGTCGATGCCGTGCTGATCCTCTCGCCGCAATGGTACGGCGCCCTGCCGATCCTCGCGGCATGTGAAGCCGGCAAGGCCGTCTATTGTGCGGCCGGGTTGGACCTGAACCTCGAAGATGCCCGACGGGTCAAGCAGCGGGTCGAAGAGTCGGGCATCGCCTTCATGGCCGAGTTTCCTCGACGCCACGTCTCGGCCACCGTGCGGTTGAAGGAACTCATGGCCACCCGCTTGGGCGAGCCCCGGCTGCTGTTCTGCCATCTGCGTGCCGGAAGCGTAACTCGCGAAAGCCAAAAGCATCGCGCCACAGAGCATCACCCGTCACACGAGTTGATCGAACTGGTCGACTGGTGTTGCTACGTGGTCGGGCGGTCGCCGGGGGGGGTTACCGGATTGATGCACGCCGTCGAAGGGCAACAGGGTCGGGAAGACTACCAGATGATGAGCCTCGATTTCTCCCAAGCAGATCAACCCGGCGAAGGGACCATCGCCCAGATCAGCTACGGGCGATACATCCCGGCCGAGTGGGAAGAGGCCGTCAGCTATCGCCCCTTGGCGGCGATGCAAGTCTCGTGCGAACGGGGCGTCGCTTTTGTCGACTTGCCGTCGACGGTCGTGTGGTTCGACGAAGCGGGCCGGCATCAGGAATCGCTCGACAGCGAACGTCCGGTCGGCGAGCAACTCTTGCGACAGTTCCACCGCTCGGTGGTCAGTCTGGTGCGAAAGACGACCGACCTGGAAGAGGCCTACCGCGCACTGTACATCGTCGAACAGGCCCGGCAAAGCCATCGCGAAGGCCGCCGAATCACCCTCTA
>CAYYOX010000063.1:0-12318 GCA_964473065.1 uncultured Planctomycetaceae bacterium
TCGGGAACCTCCTCGGTGGGGTCCAGCGAGAACTTCCCGATCTCTTCTCCTGTGGCCGCATCCAACTTCAAAATGTTCTGTTTGTAGGCTACATAGACGGCGTCCTCGAGCGAGACGTAATTGCTGCCGATCTCGCTGGCGCCGGGTTGATGCTCGGTGATGTCGTAGAAGCGACCCAGGTCGGTAAGCTGCTTCTGCCAGAGCAGTCGGCCGGTGTAGATGTCCAAGGCGCGGAGCATGTGACGACCTTCGATCACCAACCGCCCGGCAGCCACTTGCGGTGCGGGTCCATGGCCATGGCGTGGCAGAACTTCGTCGTTGGGCGGGCCGCCAAACCAGAGGATCCCCAGCGGCAATTTCACCCGGCTATCGGCCGAGGTGACGCTGTTGGTTGCGTCGGCATAGTTGTGGGTCCAATCGGCGGCTCCGGGCAAGGCCCCGTCGCGGATCAACAGCGAGGCCGTCTTGCCCAACGGCTTCACCTTGGCCCCTTCGAGTTTCACCTGCTTGACCATGGCACGCAACTTTTCGGCCGAAACCCGCAAACAGGCGGTGCCGCCGTAGGGACGTAGCGTTTCGAAAACGACCTTCAGCAGCGACGCCTTTCGCTCGGCGTCGGCCGTAATGTAGGCGTCCGCCAGCACCAGCGAGGCCGGATACGGCGGCAAGGAGAACGTGGCCGGATCACCGACGTGGGCGGCAATCTGCGTGCCGTATCGTCGGGCACGGTCCATCCGTCGGCGGAACGCGTCGACCTTCTTCGCGTCCGAATCGACGGCAATCAGGTGCAGGTCGGTCTCTTGGATCAAGGCCTCGGCCAGGTCGGCGTCCAGCCCCAGCATCACACAGTAGCCGGCTTGGGCCCCGGTCGCCTTGGCCAAATTCTGGGCCGTGCGTTGCTTGGGTGAAGGGGTATCCTCGGGTTCGGGTAACGTGTATTGCTTGGCCCTGCTCTTTCTTGCACCGAAGCAATAGATGCGTCCTTCGACCGTCACGACGAACAGCCTCTTGCCGGCGGCCAGCATGGTCCACGGCTCGCCCTGAAACGCACCCTTCCACACGACCCGGGCCGTCTCCTGCGAAGTTACGTCCAACAACGCGACGGTGTCCTTTGAGCCTACTACCAGATGCGAGCCGGCCTTCAGAAACAAGCGTCCCGGGCTGCTTGCCGCCGGACGTTGCCATTGTTGCTCCAGGCGCCATTGGGTCTTTTTGACCGTTTGCCCTCGGGCACCTTTCGATTCGATCACCTCGGAGACGGGCGGCAAACTCTGAGCCACGATATTCGGGCCGAGGCGCGAGTAGAGCGTCGTGCCGTCGTGGACCGTCGCGGGTGTGGCCAGCAGGTCTTGCCCGGCTTCCATTTGTACCAGAGTGCCGTTGACGATATACCATTGGTCGGCCGCCATAACGTGATGGTGACCGGATCCCTTACCGCCGAAGTGGAAGTAGCGGAACTCACCCGTCTCGAGGTCATAGCACCCCGGCCGCGTTCGACCGCCGGGAATCACCAGCCCTCGGTCGGTGGCGGCTAAGTGTCCGCGCGGGGCCAGGCCGCCGAAGGCGGGGCTGTTGTGCGGCTGGACCGTGTAGGTCGAGCCGGCGCCGCTGTTGGTCCAGACGGCCGTACCTGTTTCCGCATCGACCGCGTGGACGAAGATCCCCATGAAGGGCCAAATACCGGCCGTGAAGTAGATCTTGCCCTTGTACAAAACGGGTCCGCCGCGAACGGGCCAGGTGGAGATCAACCGCTCGTTGCCCAGCAAGTTTCGCTCCTGCGGTCCGCCGCGAAATCGCCACTGCAACTTGCCCTTGTCTTGGTCAAGGCAATACAGGTATCCGTCGTCGGCGCCGAAGTAGACCTTACCGCGATAAGCGATCGGTGCGAAGCGGACCGGCCCGTCGGCATAGAATCGCCATTTCAGCTTGCCTGTGGCAATGTCGTAGGCCGTGACCGAATCGCGAACCATCGATGGCACCAGCAACAGTTTGTCGGTAGCCACCGGCGAGTAGGAGACGTCGAACCGCAACGCCGGCTGACTGGCCGGCCAGGCGGGCGCCGGCTGCGGCAAGTGGCGAACCCATTGCAGGTGCAACGACTCGGGCAGTTCCATCGGCGTGGCCGCTCCGCGACCCGGTCCGTAACGCCACTGCGGCCAATGCAACGCCGGCGCGTCGCTCGGCGCAGACGCACGAGAGCATCCGGTCAAACCGAGAAGAATCGACAGGCAGAGAATAGAATAAATGGCGTTCTTGAGCATAAACAGTCCAACGGTGGAGTATAATCCAGGGAGAAAGCGTCATACCTGCATCAAGTGGACGTCTTCCGCGGCGATAGCCAGGCATACGCGTTGGCCGGAGGCGAGCCTGCCTTCTTTATATTCTTTTTTCGCCAGAAATACCAGCATCTCCACCTTCGGGCCGCAAGCGACACACACCTTCACCAGGGGGCCAAAATCGACAATTTGGCCGATCGTGCCTTCTAGGATAGTGGTTCCCGGCGGCACGTCGCTGGGGGGGGACGGCAAAAGGCTCACGTTTTCCGGCCGAATCATGGCCTCAACAGGGCCCGAGTCGGGACCGGACTCCCGGCCGCCCGCACGCAACTCCAGGCCGTTGGTACATTGTAAAACGACCGTCGAACCGTCGCGGCGCGCCTCGGCCGGAAACAGGTTGCCGGCCTGAACGAATCGGGCCACCACCGTGCTGTTGGGACGCTGGAGAATCTCCTCGGGCGTGCCGACTTGGAGAAGGCGACCCTCGTGGATGATGCCCACGCGATCGGCCACGGCCAGCATCTCGGCGAAATTGTGGCACACGTGCAGCATCGTCGCGCCGCTCGTCTGCTGGAGTTGTTTCAACTGGCGGCAAACCGCGTCGCGCGTGGCCTCGTCGACCGCGCTGACCGGCTCGTCGAGAATCAACACGCGCGGCTCGATAGCCAACGCCCGGGCCAAGGCCACGCGTTGCTTCTCGCCGCCGGAGAGCCGCTCGGGTAACCGCTCGGCCAGATGAGCCACGCCAAGTTGGTCCATCAGTCGGTCGACCGTCTCGCGCAGGGCCGTTCGGGTAGCTCGCCGAATCTGCAACCCGAAGCCGATGTTTCGCCGCACCGTTTGGTGGGAAAACAGGGCGTAGTCTTGCGGCAGGTAGCCGATCTGCCGACGTCGCGGTTCCAAGCGAGTGGCCTCGACACCGTCGATTTGGATCGTGCCGGAATCGATCCGGTTCAGCCCGCAAAGCGATTCGACCAGCAGTGTCTTGCCCGAGCCGGTTGGGCCCAGCAGCACGAAATACTCGCCGGGCCGGACATGCAGCGAGACACCTTTCAAGGCGAACTGGCCGACACAGTAGTTGAGCTTCTCGGTTCGGATCATCGCTGGCCAAGCCCCACGATGCGGATGGTTACCAATGCCACGGTCGCCAGTGCGACCATCACCATGGCCACGGCCAAGGCGACTTCGATCCGGCCGACCGATTGCTCGAGGTAGATGGCCGTCGGCAGCACCTCGGTCTTGAAGCGCACGGCGCCGACGAACACGATCAACGGCCCAAAGATCCCCAATGCGCGGGTCCAGATCAAGATGCCGGCCACAAGGATCCCTCGCCGTGCCATGGGCAGGGCGACGCGAAAGAACGCGCCGGCCTCGGTGCAGCCGAGTGTCATGGCCACGTGCTCGGTTCGCCGGTCGATGCCGTCGAACGTGAGCTTGACCGCCCGAATGCCGAACGACGCCGAGACCATCACCTGGCACAGCACGATCCCCGAGCGTTGGAAAACGAATTCCATACCGGACGCTTCGATCCAGCGGCCTGCGGCCGTCTGAAAAAAGACCAGCAGCGACAACCCGACCACCAACGGCGGCAGGATGATCGGCAAATCGACCAGCGAATCGACCACCGCATGGCCCGGGAACCGGTAGCGGCTCAGGGCATATCCGATCGGCACGGCCAACAGCAGCCCGATGACCACGGTCAGCGAAGTGGTCCAAAGCGACAACCACAAGGCGGCCCGGATCTCCGGCGAGCGAAGCACCTCGGCCAACGATTCCCGATCGGTATAGCTGACGTTGGCCGCCAGCAGTGCCGCCAAAGCGATCACAAACAGCCCGACAAACGCCAGCATCGAGGCAGCAAACAACCGCCCATGCCAGCCGGCGACGGGCGTTGCAGTTCGCGGTCTATTAGAAGAAGGATTGATCACGTCGATTGGTTCCGCCACGGCAGAGGTGTTTTCATCATCAAAAACGGGCTCGTAGGGTGGGTCGAGGCACGAAGACGTGAATATCGAATATCGAACAAGGAATATCGAAGGAAGAAGGTAGCACGCACGGCAAAACACTTCAACATTCGTCATTCCTTGTTCGATATTCGATATTCACTTGATCCGCCGCGTGGGTCTTCGTTCCTCGACCCACCCTACCTCACTCTATCATAAGCCGAGGAGGCGTTTCGGGCAACCGGGCGTTGGCGGTACTTCAGGCAGAAAGCCTAGGCGGGTTGGAGTGGTTCGGCGGCAGAGGGTTGATTTTGGCGTGGCTGGGGTAAGGCTTGGGTGATTTCTATGCCGACTTCGGACGGGATGATGATAGCATCTTCGGCGTTCGGGGCGATCTCTTTGCCGTAGGCGTCCTGTACGACTTGTACAATGGGACAGGCGTAGTTTCCGCCGTTTCTCCGCAACACGCGCGCCACTCTGCCGTCGCTGAGCGAGACATAACTGCCGATCGGGAAAAGGCTCACTACGTGCAGCAGCGCGCGGACGACATTCACGTCAACGGCTTTCCTGGCCGCCTCCCGCACGAGGTTTTCCATGGCCGCATACGGCATGGCCGAATTCCTGGACGGTCCGGGCGAAGTGAGTGCGGTGTAGCAATCGGCCACATGAAGGATTTTGGCAAAGGGATGGATCCCGCCGGCATCCCGGCCTTTGGGATATCCCGACCCATCGAGTTTTTCGTGGAGTTGATAGGCTATCGGGAGGGCCAACCTCGGCAATCCGGACACTTTCTGGAGCATGTTCGCGGTAAGCATGGGGACCTTCTGGATTTCGAAGAGCTCCGTTTCGTCGAATTGCCCCTTGATGCCGCGAATGTTCTCCGGCAGATGCATCATCCCCCAGTCGCTAACCATGCCCGCGGCGCCGATGGTCCGAATGTTGTCGACATCCAATCCCAGTTCCATGCCAATGGCCATTCCCAGCAACGCGGTCTGCAGGCTTTGCTCGGACACGTTTTTGTCGCTGCCTTGGAAGGCAACGGTGATCGAGTTTTCGCAGTCTCCGGTTATGTTATCCACACTCGAGGTTGCCATTCGCCTCACGTCTTCGGCGTTGATCGCCCCGCCTTGCACGGCTTTTTGCATCAGGAAGGAGAGTGTTCTGCTGGAATCGCGATGTTCGAGGTTCAACAGTTTACGTTGTTCTTGGTTGTAGGCTGTGCGGCCGTGGACGACCATCCGGTCACGAAGCGGCGGGCCCGTATTCTCGGAGCAGAACAGTTTCGAGTCGAGCTGCTCTTCGGAGTCTTGCTTTTCTTGTCCCGCAGCGGCGGACAATCTGGCCGCGTCGTCTTGGTGGATTTGCACCCTCTGAATACCATGGTCCGCCAGACCGCGTTTCACCTCGGCCGTGACGGTGGCTCCTTGGGATAACAGCAAGGCGCCCCCGTCGCTGTACAAGGGGTACTGCAACTTACTCCCGACGACCAAGGCGTCGGCATCGATTCCTATTGAATCCTTCACGTTCATACTCGGTACCTTTGAAGCCAACTGAAGCGACGCGACGAACTAGCCGGAGAAAATGGCACAACGCCGAAATGCCGATCGCGGGAAGGTTTGCTATTTTCCTAGAGCCCCACGGGCAAGGTTGTTTGTAACCACTAAGAACTGCAGAAGCAGTCGAAGACAAGAGTTTCAATGAAAGTATAGCTTACGGGTCCATAATGCGCGCCGCACCCCCCGCAAGGACGGTTCGGCACGCACAAACGGGCTCAATAGGAGCCATTTCCCGGTTCCTTACTGACGGTTGCAGCGGATCGCCAAGTGACGCGATGGGTGGCTGGGGCAAAGCGCAGCGGTGCCCCAGGGCCCATATTTTTGGGGCTTCGCTGCGCTCAACCGCCAGCCACCCTCCTGTCAATCTCTACCCATACCCGAGCAGATCTCCTGTTGTCGACGGGCGTCACTTGACGCGGCCCGGCGTTTCCGGCTAGGTTGACCGGCATGTTGCTGTTTAAGAAAAAATTCCTGTCCGCTATCCTCGCTGGCGATAAAACGCAGACCATCCGGCTGTGGAAACATCGTCGGATGCGGGCCGGGCAGCGGAGCTACATCCCGGGCGCCGGTTACATTCGGGTAACGCAGGTCGAGGAAGTTCAACTCAAAGAGCTGACCGACGCCGACGCCCGACCCGACGGGTTCGCCACGGCCGACGCCTTGCGAGCCGAGATCGCCGATCTATATCCCAAGCAACTGGCCGACGGTCACAAGGCGTTTCGGGTCGTGTTCCATATTGAAGAAATGACGAAGCCCAAATGACGAATGACGAAAGTTGATAAGGCCTTCGTCATTCGTCATTCGAGCTTCGTCATTTCCCTACAGCCGTAGCATATCGAACAGCGCCCGGGCCACGGCATGGGGGTCTTGGGAGATGGCCAGGATCAGCGAGGCGCCGATGAGCGAGCCGGCGCCGATTAGGCTTAGCCCGCGGGGGTTGCGGCCCACTTCGACTTGTCCCAGCGTGGCCGCCAACGCCGTCTCCAAGCGTCGCCAGCCGGCGTAGCTCTGGTTCGGCCCGGACGACATCAACGAGACGTTTCGCAGCGCCGGGAAACTGTCGATGTGCATTTGGACGCCCAGGTTGGGCAAGACCAGGCTATCGCCGGCCCAACGCGCCGCCGGGTCCAGATGTTCGACCACGTCGGCCAGCACCGGACGCAGTTGGTCGACCGAGATGTTGTAGATGACCAGTCGCGGACGAAGCCACAACAGCACGAGCACCAACCCCAGAGCGTACAACGCCAAAAGAAAGACCCAAATATACGAAGCGTACGGCCCGAGTCGCGTGGCGATCGTGTCGGGAAAGACCAGTTCCAAGGGCCCGATGATCATGAACCCCGAGATAGCCAACCCCAGGGCGGCCGCGTCGCGGGTGCCGGTCACCAAGAACGGACGCCGCGAGAGATTGATCATCCCCAGCATCAGCAGGTAGACCGTCACCGGCCCCAGCCCCAAACACAAGCGAAACGGATCCATCGAGAAGGCTCCAAGTTCAATCGAACCACCAAGCGACCTATTGTACCGTGTTTCCGCCAGCCGGCAATAGGCAGGGCCCGTTTTGCACGTTGGCGCCGGGTGTGATATACTCCAGGCTCCCTAAACCCCAAGGAGGTGCGTGATGAGAATGACTGCGATCGTTTGGTTGACCGTCTTGACCGGCTGGCTTGGATTGTCCCCGACAACCATGGCTGACGCCCCGCCGCGGCCGAATGTTGTGCTGATTTTTGTCGACGATCTGGGCTACGGCGACTTGGGTTGCTATGGCCATCCGACGATCCGCACGCCGCGGCTGGACCGTATGGCCAACGAAGGGCAGCGGTGGACCAGCTTCTACTCGGCCGCGCCGGTCTGCACACCCAGCCGGGCCGCGTTGATGACCGGGCGGCTGCCGATTCGTAGCGGCATGTGCGATAACCAACGTCGCGTCCTGTTTTCCGACTCGGCCAGCGGACTGCCTCCGGACGAAATCACCATCGCCGACGCGCTGCGGCAGGTCGGCTACGCGACCGGCTGTATCGGCAAGTGGCACCTGGGCCATCTGCCCGAGTACTTGCCGACCAGCCAGGGTTTCGGTTCGTACTTCGGCATCCCCTACTCGAACGACATGGACCGCGCGGCCAACGTCCCGCCGGGCGCGTTCTGGGCGCCCAAGCCCGAGTACTGGAACGTGCCGCTGATGCGCGATGAAGAAATCGTCGAACGGCCGGCTGACCAGCGAACAATCACGAAACGTTACACCGAAGCGGCGATCGAGTTCATCAAGGCCAACAAGGACGGGCCGTTCTTCTGCTACTTAGCCCACAACCTGCCGCACGTGCCGCTGTTTGCATCCGAGGAGTTTCTTGGCCGCAGTGCTCGCGGATTGTATGGCGACGTGGTCGAAGAGATCGACACGGGCGTGGGACAGATCTTCGATACCTTGCACGAATTGAACCTCGACAAGAATACGCTGGTGATCTTCACTTCCGATAACGGGCCCTGGCTGATATTCAACACGCACGGCGGCTCGGCCGGGTTGCTTCGCGGCGGCAAGGGGAGCACTTGGGAAGGCGGCATGCGCGAGCCGGGCCTGTTCTGGTGGCCCGAGACAATTCGGCCCGGCGTGGTGCAAGATCTCGGCTCGACGATGGATATCTTCACCACCTGCCTCAAGCTGGCCGGCGCCGACGTGCCGACCGATCGCGTGATCGACGGCCTGGACCTTACGCCCGCCTTGCTGGGTGGCGGCGACAGCCCGCGGAAGACGATGTTTTTCTACCGCGGGGCAAAACTCTACGCCGTACGCAACGGCCCGCTGAAGGCCCATTTTCTTACCCAACCCGGTTACGGCGGCAAGGAGCAGAAACACGACCCGCCGTTGCTCTACCACCTGGGCCACGACCCGTCGGAGAAACACAACGTGGCCAAGCAACATCCCGATGTATTAGCCGAAATCGTCCAAATCGCCGACACGCACCGACAAGAGATGGTCCCCGGCGAGCCGCAATTAGGGAAACTGATTGGAAAGAAGTGACACGCCATCGTCGAGAGGCGGCCCCTTGCCGATCGACTCGCGTCGCTGCTACAATGGGGCCTCGTGGACAAAGACCTTCCTGCCCATCCTCCGCAACCGTTCTAAGGAGTACAAGACGATGAAAACGCTGGCACGACTGATGTTTGTTTTGATGTTCGCTATCCTGATGCTAAGCGGCATGACCGCCTCGGCCGACGACGAAGGCTTTCGCTCGATCTTCGACGGCAAAACGCTCGACGGCTGGGACGGCGACCCGAAGTTCTGGAGCGTCGAAGACGGGGCCATGACCGGTGAAACTACGCCCGACAATCCGACGCCGGGTAACACGTTCATTGTTTGGCGAGGCGGGACGCCGGCTGATTTCGAATTGAAGGTCGAGTATCGGCTTCGCAATCACAACTCAGGCATCCAGGTCCGCAGCTTCGAGAAACCCGACGAGTGGGGACGCTGGGTCATCGGAGGATATCAGGCGGATATCGCCGAGGCCAAGCAGTTCGACGGCATTCTCTACGGTGAACGCTTTCGGGGAATCCTCTGCATGCGCGGCGACAAGACGGTCATCGGCGAAGATCACAAACCGAAGATCGTCGGCAAGTTGGGCGATCCGACCGAATTGCTCTCGCACGTGAAGCCGAACGATTGGAACGAGTACCACATCATCGCCAAAGGCAATCGGCTGATCCACTCGGTCAACGGACACCAAATGGTCGAATGCACGGACGACGACGTTGAAATGCGCCGAGCCGACGGCCTGTTGGCGTTCCAGTTACATGCCGGCCCGCCGATGAAGGTGCAGTTTCGCAACATCCGGCTGAAGGAACAGCCCGCCAAGAAGAAAATCGTTCTGGTCGCCGGCCCGAAGAGTCACGGTTACGGCGGCCACGAGCACAATGCGGGTTGTTTGCTGTTGGCCAAGTGTTTGAATGAAAACATGCCGAACGTCGAGGCGGTCGTCTATCAAAGCGGTTGGCCCAAGGAAGCGGGTGCGTTGGACGGCGCCGCGGCGATCGTGGTCTTCTCCGACGGCGGCGGCGGACATCCCATGCGGGCCCACATGGACGAAGTGGCCCCGCTGATGGCCAAAGGCGTCGGGCTGGTCTGCTTGCACTATGCGGTCGAGATCCCCAAGGGCCCGGACGGCGATCGGCTCAAGGATTGGACCGGCGGCTACTTCGAGACAGACTGGTCGGTCAACCCGCATTGGCGAGGCGATTTCAAGGCCCTGCCCGACCATCCGATCACCCGGGGTGTGAAGCCCTTCTTCATGGACGACGAATGGTACTATCACATGCGGTTCGTCGACAACATGGAGGGCGTCACTCCGATCCTGACCGACGTTCCGCCGGAAAGCACCCGCGAGCGACCCGACAGCGCCCACGGCGGCAATCCGCACGTGCGTGCCCGCAAGGGAGAGCCCGAGCACGTAGCTTGGGCCCGCGTACGGCCGGACGGCGGGCGCGGGTTCGGCTTCACCGGCTGCCACTGGCACTGGAGTTGGGCCTGCGACAGTTTCCGCACCGTGGTCCTCAACGGCATCGTGTGGACGGCCGGCCTGGAAGTACCCGAAGGCGGCGTGCCGTCGAAAAGACCCACGATCGCCGAGCTAGAAGCCAATCAAGACTACCCCCAGCCGGACAACTTCGACCCCAAGCCGATCAAAGAGTTGATCCGCCAGTGGAATCAGTAGTCGACGGGTAACGGTTTACGGGAATGCCTAAGAGTTTTTAGCCACGGATGAAACACGGATGAAACACGGATATGAATAGAGGGAACGGATGGCTCTTCAGCACGAAGAGATTACTGGGGAGATAATTGGGGCGGCCTTTGAGGTCCATCGCGTTCTTGGTTATGGTTTTTTGGAAAGAGTTTACCAAAAAGCAATTCAGGCCGAACTGGCCAGGCGCGGGTTGAAGGCGGAGATTGAGCACAAGATTTCCGTACACTACAAGAATGTCGTAGTAGGCGACTATCAGGCCGATCTGTTTGTCGAAGATGCCGTACTTGTCGAACTGAAAGTCGCTCAAACATACCGCCGCGAGGACGAAGCACAACTCCTAAACGAGCTCAAAGCCACCGGAATCAAAGTCGGCCTACTGATCAACTTCGGAAGAAAAGAAGTCGAATTCAAGAGAATGGTCTTCTAACTCATACCCAGACAACACGCAAAGCCCCCAAATCCTCAACCAAAATCCGTGTTTCATCCGTGTTTCATCCGTGGCTCCAAACTCTGCTGTGCCGAATGAAGCCGTGAACGGCTATGTTTTCAACCGCGATCGGGCTTCGTCGGCCCAGGGGCTGTTGGGGGCCAGATCTAGAAACGCTTGCCAGTGCTCTGTGGCCTGGGGACGGCGGTCGATTTCGTCGAGGATTCGCGCCAAGTGGTAGTGGGCGTCGGCGTAGTCGTGGTGGTAGGCCAACGCGCCTTCCAGTGCGGCGACGGCCAGATCGCGTTGCCCCAGTTCGGCCAGCACGCAACCGAGGTTGGCCCGGGCTTCGACGTAATCTTCGTCCAGTTCGATGGCCATGTAGTAGCGTTCGCGAGCCGCCGGGCGATCACCCAGCCGATAGAGCAACTCGGCGAGTTGGAAGCAAGTTTCCGCCTGGGGACCTCCGGCCGCCATGGCTGCCCGATACATCTCGGCGGCCACGACAAGCTGGCCGTCTTCCTCCAACTCGGCCGCCACACGGCACATCTGCTCTGGTGAGATCGGTTCGATGTCTGCCGGTTCGCCCATCGGGACAATGGCATCTGCGGGGTCGGTAAGATCTTCGATCGCTTCGACCGTTTCTTCCGCTTCGAGTTCTTTGGCCTCGAAGTCGAACCGCAATTGCCCGCCCGGCTCGACCAGCCCGTCGCCTTGACGCAGCAAGATCTCCTTGCCGCGGACGATGACCGACAATTGGGCAATGGGTCGTTCGACGCCCGGCAGATAGCGGCGGAGCGTTTCGAGTTTTCGCTCGATCGCGCGAGGCGACATGCCGGCGGCCAGCAACTGGGCCAAGCGTCGGGCGGTGGCAATTTCCTGGAAATCGAAATAGGCAAGCGGACGGACCTCGCGGACCGGCACGATCAGCCCCCGCCGATGCCATCGCCGAATGACGGCCACCGGCACATCGAGCAATTCGGCCAGCATGGCGGGCGTGTAGAGCCGGTGGATGTCCTGTTGCGGATCGACCAGCCCGAGCCGCTGCCAGAGCTGGGTTTCGGTGATCACCTCGAGCGAGCCGCGTTCGGCCGCCTCTCGAATCGACTCGTCGAGCCACTCATCAACGCCCTCGGCCCCCAGCAGGGCAAACTGTTCTTCGCCGACGACCACCAGATCGGCTGAAGCGTCGATGCACTCCAGAACTATGGCCCCCTGTTTTCGCAGCAGTTTTCCGGCATCGCGCTTCGACATGCCGGCCAGCTTGCCGACCAGCGCAACCCGTTTTTGATCGAGTGTCGGCGGAAATTCTTGTTCGATGGAGGCCATAGTGGGGTCAGTCTGGACGATTCATGGCCCGGTGAGGAGCGACGAAATTAGCGT
>CAYYOX010000063.1:12328-16328 GCA_964473065.1 uncultured Planctomycetaceae bacterium
TGGCTGGCGGCTGAGCGCAGCGAAGCCCCAGAAGTATGGTTCCTGGGGCACCGCTGCGATTTGCCCCAGCCACCCATTCGACTTGGCTGATCTCCTGGAATTGTTCCCAAATGGCGTTGAAGAAAAACGATTCTCGTGGCATGATGAACGGTTTGGGGGAAGGCGGCCAAGAGACTGCGATGGTCTGGTCGACCGGTCCCGCTGACGAGGGAGAACGCGAGTGCAACGGTTCATGCTGAAATCGAAGATCCACCGGGCCACGTTGACCGGGACCGAGTTGGATTACGAAGGCAGTATTGCCATCGATCTAGACCTGTTGGAGACGGCCGACATGCTGCCGGGCGAACAGGTTCAGGTGCTGAACCTCAATAACGGACAGCGACTGATTACCTACGTGATCGAGGCGCCGCGCGGCTCGGGCGAGATGATGCTCAACGGCCCGGCAGCCCGGCTGGCAACGTCCGGCGACAAGGTGATCGTGATCTCATATTGCGTAGTCGACGACGAAGAAGCCCGTGCGATCCGACCAACGATAGTTCACGTAGACTCGCAAAATCGACCAACGACGGCTTAGTCATTTCACGGAAGCATCGTTTAGCGGTCGGGCTTGCCAGAACTTTGTGGAGGACGGCGGATGTAGAGGCATTTCATTCTCACAACCCAAGCCCACGGGTTGCAACCCGTGGGCTTTTCCCACACACTGCTCTCGCGCCAGCAATGCAGGGTGTCATGTTGCGCCAAAGCCAGCCAGCCGATTGGGGGGGCGATTTGCCGCTTGCGACCTTGGCTCATGTCCCCGTTGTTAGATCTGACCGTTTTGCTTAACATAGGGGGCTGGTTTGCGATGGGGAGGCTGGTTTGCGATGGGGGGGCTGGTTTGCGATGGCAAGTTTTAGGGCAAGAATATGTCGACACAAGTAATCGGACTGATCGGGGCCGGGCAAATGGCCACCGCGTTGAGCCAAGGGTTCGTCAGAGCCAAGCTCGTGACGCCCGAGAATCTGCTGGGGGCCGATCCGGTCGCCGAAGCCCGCGAGCGGTTTGTCCAGGCCACCGGCGGTCGGGCTATCGAGGAAAACGCCGAAGTCGTTGTCCAGGCGGACGTGATTATCCTGGCGGTCAAGCCGGGGCAAATGGCCGCAGTGGCCGACGAGATCAAGAGCCAGATCACGCCGGGGAAGCTCGTGATTTCGATTGCCGCCGGTATTCGGCTTACGGAGTTGGCCCAAAACCTTGGCCACGACGTTCGCGTGATCCGTGTGATGCCCAACACGCCGTGCCTGGTAGGGCAAGGGGCTTGCGGGTTCTCGCCCGGCGCCAAGGCGACCGAAGAGGACGCCCGACTGGTCGAACAACTGCTCAGCGCGGTCGGCGGGGCGTATCGGGTGGACGAGAAACTGCTGGACGCAGTGACCGGCCTGTCGGGCTCGGGGCCGGCGTTCGTCTACATGGTGATCGAGGCGCTGAGCGACGGCGGCGTGCGGATGGGCCTGCCGCGAAGTATTGCCACCACGTTGGCTGCCCAGACGGTTCGCGGGGCGGCCGAGATGGTGTTGGAAACCCGAGAACACACGGGCGTGTTGAAGGACCGCGTGTGCAGTCCCGGCGGCACGACGATTGCCGGAGTACAGGCGTTGGAGTCGGCCGGGTTGCGAGCGGCCCTGATCTCAGCCGTCGAAGCGGCCGCGAATCGTTCCATCGAACTGGCAGGCGATTAGCCTCCGTAACTAACCACTATCCACTCCCCACTACTCACTGCTAATGTCCTTATTCTGCCTGATCGACGACAAGCACGTTCCGTTGCATCGGATCCTTTGGATCTCCGAAGTGCCGCATTTTTGCGGCTCGGAAGAATGTCAGCAAGAAGGTCACTACGAGGTCCGCCTGGACGCCGAAGAATCGGTTTGGGCCAGCCGAGAGCAGCGCGATGCGACCTTAGAGCGGATGGAGGCTTGGCAGAGCGGACCGGGGCCGCCGGACGAGGATGAGCATTAACAACAAGAAGTTTACCGAGTCCTAGCTGCCGGCAATGAGAAGACACGTAATCCCGACTTGAAAATGGAGAGCTCCGAAGGAGCGGTAGTCAATAGCCCAGGGCGTCAGCCCTGGGAAACCAGCGAAGTTTCCCGTTCTGCGTAAGCCCCGAAGGGGCGGCAGAAACGCGGAAACCAATGTTACTGTCGCCCCTTTGGGGCTTCATCAATCGTTTTGAAAAGCGCCCCCAGGGCTCACGCCCTGGGCTATTAACTGACGCCCCTTCGGGGCTAAAACAAACCGCACGTAATCATACATGGCTATTATGTGCAAACAACCGTTTGCTGCCAACACGGCGTCGCGGTAACAAGGAACTTCGTTATGTCGATGTTCGAGAACAATCAGTATCGGTGGCGCGAGACGTACTTCGTGATGTTCGATGCCGTGAAACGCCCCTCGCTGAAGGAAGTACACAAGGCCCTTTCCGCCTTGAGCAAGCATTATGTGCTGACGAATCTCAGCGCGGAAGATACGGGCAAGTTCGATTCGCTGACCGTTTTATCGCCGGAGGATTTCGCCGCACTGGACATCTGCTATACGGGCGGGGCCGAAGTGATCGAGCAGGCCGAGGACTTGATCGAAGAGATGGATCCGGCGAATTGCTCGGCCGAGGCGTTGGGTAAGATCCAACGGGCCGACAGCCGTTTCGATGTGTTGCATTTCGAGCAGGTTTCCGAAGCGGACGACGATCCGGACGAACTCGACGAAATGCTCGATCCCAGCGCCCTGTTGTTGGTACTGGAGGCCTTGGCAACAATCACCGACGGCGTGGCCATCGACCCCCAAGGCGGAACGTTCTTGGACACCGACGGATGCGAGTTGTGAACGATCATCACAGAAAAAGGTAGAGTACATGCTTGCTAAGGACATCAAACGCGGTCAGGTCGTCAGCTACAACGGGGCCCCTTGCATGATCGAAACGGTTTCGGTGCAGAGCCCTTCGGCGCGCGGGGCATCCACGTTCTACAAGTTTCGCGCGAGGAACCTCTCGACCAAGCAGAAGGTCGACATCACGCTGCGCGGCGGCGAATCGCTCGACGAGGCCGACTTCCAACGCCGGGCCGTCAAACACCTCTACGCCGATGCCAACGACCTGCACTTCATGGACCAGGAAGACTACAACCAGTACTCGTTGGCCAAGGAAGACGTCGTCGAGGAGGCCAAGTACTTCACCGAGGGGACCGAAGGCCTGTTGGCGCTGATCCATGAAGACCAGTGCATCGGCATCCAGTTGCCCTCGTCCGTGCCGCTGAAAGTGACTCAATGCGATCCGGGCATCAAAGGGGCCTCGGCCACGGCGCGGACCAAACCCGCCACTCTGGAGACCGGGCTGGTTGTCCAAGTACCCGAGTATCTGGCCGAAGGGGAGACGATCAAGGTCGACACGCGCACGGGCCAGTATCTTTCACGCACTTAGACGGACCTGGGGGCATTGCAAAGCCGCAAGCGGCAATCAGCTTAGGTGAGCCGTTTGCCGATCAGGTCCACGATCGTGTCTTCGTCGGGGAACGAGCCCGTTTCTAGCTTCGAGTAGAGCAACTCGCCGTCGAGCGACAACTCGAAGCATCCGCCGCTGCTGGCAATCAACTCCACGCCCGGAAGTTTGTCCTGATGGGCAGCCATGATCTTGTCCGCCAAACTGACGGCCTTGGGCTTGTAGTTTCACGTAGCGCAGTATTGCAATTGGACCTTCATCGAGAACTCCTCTGGGCAGTAGGAAAAACTTTCACGCAAACCATTGATATCCGCTGGCCGCGGTCGGGTCAAGACCGGTCAGTCTTCGATACGCTCGACACGGCTGATTGCCAGGCCGGTGGCGAATCGAGTGGAAATCTCTTCACCGGCAGACAGTTCCGCGGCTCGGCGGACCAGTTTGCCGTCGGCCGTACGTTGCGTCACGCTATAGCCTCGACCGAGCACTCGCAACGGGCTGAGCGATTCCAATTGGGCGGCCAAGGCGTCCGTC
>CAYYOX010000063.1:16338-17332 GCA_964473065.1 uncultured Planctomycetaceae bacterium
GCCGGGTGACGGGCGGGTGAATCGACCTTCCAACTCGTCGAATCGGCGGGTCAAGTCGTGGATTCGCTGGTAGGGTCGTCGCAGCGCCGGATGAGCCGCCACGGCGTCCAGTCGCGACCGGGCCGCGACCGCTCGGCTGCGCAAGCCGGCCGACAGTCGCTTCTGAAACTGTTGCAACGCGGCCACCAACTCGTCGCTTGCCGGGGCAACCAATTCGGCCGCCTCGCTGGGCGTCAAGGCGCGAACGTCGGCCACCAGGTCGCAGAGCGTCACGTCGATCTCGTGACCGATGCCCGAGATGACCGGCACGTCGGAAGCCGCAACGGCCCGAACTACCGGCTCCTCGTTGAATGCCCAAAGATCCTCCAAGCTGCCGCCGCCGCGGGTAACGACCAAACAATCGACGGGCACGGCGAGGCGGTTGACCGTTTTGATGGCTTCGGCGATCTCTTCGGCCGCCCCTTTGCCTTGGACTCGCACCGGCACGAGTAACACATCGGCTCCTTGCCAGCGTCGGCCCAACACCTGGAGAAAATCGTGGATGGCTGCCCCCGTGGGACTGGTGACCACGGCGATTCGCCGGACGAAACGCGGTAGCGGCCGTTTGCGGTCCGGGTCGAACAACCCTTCCTTGGCCAGTTTCTCGCGAAGCTGTCGGAAGGCCAACTCCAGGGCGCCGATCCCCTTCGGCTCGATCTGCTCGATGATCAACTGGTAGCTTCCCCGAGGAGCATAGACGTCGACATGCCCTCGGCAGACGACTTCCAACCCGTCTTGGAGGTCGAATTGGAGTCGCGAAGCAGCGTTTCGCCAGATGGCCGCTCGAAGCTGGGCCCGGTCATCCTTCAAGGTCAAATAGCAATGCCCCGACCGCGGCCGAGCCAGATTGGAGACCTCGCCCGAGACCCAAACCGACGGAAACGATCCCTCCATCAAGCTCTTGATTTGGGAGGTCAATTCCCAGACCGAGAGAACATCTTGGGCCGTGTCGTCG
>CAYYOX010000064.1:0-14702 GCA_964473065.1 uncultured Planctomycetaceae bacterium
CCTGCGCCAGATTGTCCTCGCACGACATCGTTGCCTACGACGACCAGGGCAATCTGCTTGCACTTTGGCGGACCGGTTCGGGCAGCCCAGGCGCGAATCGGAGTGGAGTATCTTCCGGATGCCACTCGGAGTGTTCCGCCAGGCAACTTGCCAACCGAGAATCGCCCCATCATGTCGGTCTTGGTTCGGGCCACCTCTTGTTTCGCGTCAGAGACAACGACCGTCGTTTGTGCGATGGGCACGCCTTGCAAGTTGACGACGATTCCTCGCAAGACGCCTTCAGCGCCCAACTCGACATCCGCAATGGTAGGTCGGCGTCGCGCCGGCGCCTGGCCCGGTTGTGCCGCCTGAAGCGACCAGCCCGGTAAAACCATTCCCAGGCAGGCCAAGGCGCTACTGACGAAGTAAAGTGGTCGTCGAGCGTTCATTCGGGAAGTTCCTTGTTTTCGGGCTGCTAAAGACTAATTACTAGGGACTGGCTGGTTGCCGATCTTGGCGTTGGTTGTGGATGGCTACGGGCACAGCGACGGCCACGCCGATCAATCCTGCGATGACCCAGGGATTCGAGAGCCAGTACCCCAACGGTCCGCCGGCGTCGCATTGACCGCGCACCGGGTTGGCATCGGCGACAAGGACGACTTTTGAACGCGCGGCCGGCGGTGCGGTACGCGGCGCCCAAAGTCGATAGACAGCGCGAGTCTGTCCGGCTGCAATTTCATAGGTGCCGCCGGGAAGTCCCTTGACCGAGAACAAGCCGGACTGACCCGTCACGCCGGCGGCCAGCTTGCGGTTGGATTGACTCAAAGATACTTGTGTACCAGGCCGGGGTAAGCCGCGGGAGTCGACCACGTGAACTACCAATACTCCGCCAGGTTGCAGAGAGGCGTCGTGCAACAGCCGCGTCACGGCCGGAGTTGTCTCAGCGGAGGGTTCGGCGCCCAAGGCCATTTCCAGCGCGGGCGCGGGTAGGATCATACCCAGGCAAGTCAATGAGAGTAGCACGATCTTCAGGCGTGGCGTTCGTTTCATCGAACAGGTCCTTTGCCGAACGAGTTTTGCGTACAGAACAGAGATAAGCGTGCGAGTGTACTATCTGGCACGAAAAGGGTGCGCCGCAAAAGTCCGGTCGGAACTCGACCGAGACCCCTGCGGATTCAAAGGCGGGGCGGATGCTACACGAAATGTGGATATGGGGAAATATCGATTCTTGGCGCCCAGCCCGCTTTTTTCCAAAGGAAGGGGGGAGTGGGAAATGCCGGCAAGAAATGAAAACGCCCCGCCGATCGACAAGCGGCCGGATCGGAATCGCGGCGATTGTCGGTCGGCGGGGCGGAGACCAGGCTACTTAGCCCGCCTGGATGCCTCAGCTTATCAGGGGCTGGCCGGCCCTCGAGAGTTGTGAACGGCAATGGGAATGGCGATCGCGGCGGCGACGATTCCAGCAATCACCAACGGGTTGGACATCAGATTCTTGAAGCTGCAAGCCGGAGCACATTGGCCTCGAACGGCATTTTTTTGGGCGACGATCAAAACGCCCTGATTGCCGGAAGGCGGCGCCGTTCCAGGCGTCCATGCCCGATAGGTTCCTTGGCCGTTGGCTGCCACGACTTGATAAACGCCGCTGTCGAGTCCTTTGAACGCAAAGTAGCCGTTGCGGTCGGTCTGGGTTTTAGCCAACTCGGCTTTTCCATTGCGTAGCAGGACGGGTTCGTTTGGCACGGGAGCATTCTGGGCCGTGACGACTTGCCCCAGTAGAACGCCATTCTTGTGCAGTTGCACGTCGGCGATTGCCCGTTTCGATGTCCCGGCGGCCAGCGCCATCTGAGGAAGGCAGATTCCCACTACGGCCAGATACACGGCCATTCGCTTGAGGAGTGACACGTTTTTCATTTCCATGGTCCTGTCAAAGTAGGTTGGGGAGGTTTCCGATCTCCGAGCTGTTGTGGCGCGACGGCGTCCGATTCAACACCCCGGAAGAGCTATCACGCCACATATCGGCTGCACAACCGGCACAACTGTAGTAATAATCGTAATCGGAACAGATTTCCGATTTTCACACGGGTGGAATAAGATCGCCAGACTACGCAGATCGCGTATCGCCCCAGGGAGGTGCGGAAGACGCTGTCTTGTAGGAGGCGACTCCTGTCGCCGATTTCGCTACGAGGGAGAAGTGGCCGAGATTGCGGGAGAATCGGCGACGGGAGTCGCCTCCTACAGGAATGTCGGGCCGCGTTGCCTTAGACGCTGCGAACGATGCGTTCGGCCTGGTCGAGATCGTTTGCCCAGGTGGCCATGCCCCACTTCAGATCGAGCAACAGGACCGGATAGTCGGGAAGCCGAGAGCTTGGCGTGCTATCCGCGGCGTCGCGTGTTTCCTCGCGTGTTTCCTCGGTTGGGGACACGAATATCGAGAGCGACTTGATCGAGCGGGTTGGAGATCCGGGGATTTCGGCCTCCCATGTGCCGTGACGAGAGGGTAATTCCAAGCGGTCATTGCGGGCGGAGAAAGTCGGCGATGTGGCGGAATTCATGCTGCCGGGAAGGTTTTCGCCCAGCGTTGTCGATCCGAGTTGCAGGGCCTGTTTGATGAGTTTCCACTCTTCGTGTCCGAGAAGGCGTCGATTGATCAGCAACGCGGTGACGCAGGCCATGGCTACCCAGGCCCAAACGTCGGGAACTCTCATGGCCACCATCCAGGCCGCGGCGCCTGCAACCAGCGATAGTCCGCCCAGAATGAGCAAGACGCTCCAGACACTCAACCCACGATCGAGGAGGCGATGGTGGATGTGGCTCCGGTCGGCAACCATCAGCCCGTGGCCGAGCAACCCGCGGCGGATGATTGCTAAGGCCGTGTCGGTCAAGGGGACGAATAGCAGGGCCACCGCAATGGTCGCATTGACCGTGCCGACGGACGCCAGCGAGACTTGCATTGCTAGCGTGGCCACCAGCAGTCCGATCACCATACTGCCGCAGTCACCCAAGTAGATCTTGGCCGGCGGCAAGTTGTAAGTAAGAAAACCGGCCAAGGCGCCGGCCAGGGCCAGGGCGGGCAACATGGCCTCGGGAGTGCCGTGAACCAAGGAGACGAGGGCGATGGCTACGGAGATCACAATACCGACCGCCGACGCCAATCCGTCCATGCCGTCCAGCAGGTTCATGGCATTGATCCCCAGCACGAGCCAGCCGACGGTCGCGAGGATTCCCAGCCATCCAAGCTCCAGGGTGTAGCCGAAGAGCATAATTCGTTCGATATAGCATCCGACGATCACGACCGGCAAAGTCGAAACGATTTGGCCCAGGAGTTTATGCCTTGCTCGCATCTCATGGCGATCATCGTAGCATCCCAACAGGCAGAGCATGCCGGCGGAGAGCCCGACCGCCAAGAGCAGAATCATCGTACTTAGCGTGCCGGGAACGACTCGATAGGAAGCCGTAACGGCGGCGATCACGGCGAAGAAGACAGCGCTGCCACCCCAAAGCGGGGTCGGTCGGACATGGAGCTTGCGATTTCCGTCAGGATGGCTTACGGCGTCAAATCGCAAGGCCAATGCCTTGGCCAAGGGGGTCATGGCCAAGCTGGCGGCAATCGCGATGACAACCACAAGCGTCATGGGTATTTTCCGAGGTGACTGAAAGTTGGGAGTTTGTCCCACAAACGGCCTGTAATTCGGCCTACCGCGAGATCCACTTCACAAAAGCCCGGCCCAAGACGAGGCGCAAGGCGTGCCGGGCAGCCTCGCAAAACGGCTGAAAAGTGGGGCGGAGTGTAACGCGAGCCCCATTTCCGGGCAAGACCAACTCACGGCGAACATTTTTTGGGCGTGCAAATTGCCCAATTCCGCTTGACCTTGCCCCGGTCACTCTGGTAGCCTCCCGCCTCATTCGTCACCCGGTGTGGCATATGTCCGCCTAGGAGTATCGCATGGCGTTTGCTTCCATTGGTCCGATTGCCGTCCATTTGCCGGAAACGGTCGAGGACGTCGAGTTGCTCAAGGCCAAGTTTCCCAAGTGGAACATGGACTTGGTCTACGAGAAGACGGGCATCCATACCCGGCACATCGCGGCGCCGACGGAGTGTGCTTCCGACCTGGGCGTTGCTGCGGCCGAGAAACTGTTCGGGGAGCACGGCGTCGATCGGCAGTCGGTCGATTTCCTGCTGTTTTGCACGCAAACGCCCGATTATCCCTTGCCCACTACGGCCTGCATAATGCAAGAGCGGCTCGCCTTGCCGACCTCGATCGGGGCGCTGGATTTCAACTTGGGATGCTCGGGATTCGTCTACGGATTGTCGCTGGCCGACGGACTGATCCAAAGCGGCGCGGCCCGACGCGTGTTGCTGATTACGGCCGAAACCTATTCGAAATACATCGACCCCACCGACCGCTCCTTGCGAACCATCTTCGGCGACGGGGCGGCCGCCACGCTCGTGGAAGCGGCCCGTGAGGCGTCACTGGGCCCGTTTGGCTTCGGCACCGACGGGCGTGGGGCCGACGCGCTGATGGTGGCCGAGGGTGGCGCCCGGCCGAAAGCCGACGCCATGCAGCCTCGCAAGCGAAAGCGATGGCCCAGCAGCCTCTACATGGACGGACCCGAACTGGTCAAATTCACGCTCGCCGTAGTCCCGCCGATGGTCGACCGGCTGTTGGGCGCCGCCGACTGGACCCGCGAGCATGTGGACATGTATCTGATGCACCAAGCCACCTCGTTCATGCTCGAGCATCTTCGCACGCGACTGGATCTCGACCGGGACGAGGCGCCCGAGGCCCTGCACGATTGCGGCAATACGGTCTCTTCGACGATCCCGTTGCTGATGAACGACCTGCGCAACTCCGGCCGGCTTCGCCCGGGTAAACGGTCGCTGCTGATCGGCTTCGGCGTGGGACTCTCCTGGGCCGGTTGCGCCTGGACCGAGACCTTCGAGGCCAAGCAAACAACCAGCGTGCAGTACAAAAGGCCGCTCGCGGCTTAGCAAGCTAACTGGTCCCCTCTCCCTCTGGGAGAGGGTTAGGGTGAGGGCTTGCGTGTCTTTTCCATGCCCTCACCCCCGGCCCCTCTCCCAAAGGGAGAGGGGAGACGAAACCGGCGTTGACTCTCGGACCCGAATCTCCGTATGATTCGCCCCCCTTGTTTTGTGGGTGCGTTGCGCGCATCCCGTGGCCTCGATCTACTCTGAACGTTCGTCCAAATCCCGATGCCTCGGTCCTTTCATTCAACCGCCGTCGTGAAGAAGCGTCCCATCGCCTGGGGATTGATCCTGGTCGGGTTGCTCATTCTCTTGGTCGGCGGTTGCGCGACCACCGGGGTGGCGCTGCGTTCGGCGCCGAAGAACCCGCTCTCGGATCAACTCAAGCTAACCGCCCGCGGCGGGCCGCGCCCCAGCCCGCGGACCATGCAAGTGCTGCGGGTCTGCAATTTGCAGGACGAGTTGCACGGCGATCCTCGCAAGCTGCTCGAAAAACTCCAAACGGTCATCGATACCAAACCGTCGGCCGAACTAACGTACGCCTTTGCCGAACTGGCCTACCTGGGGGCGAAGAAGGCCGAAGCCAGGGATCCCCAATTGGCCACGGACCTCTACGGGGCGTCGCTGTTGTATGCCTACCACTACCTGTTCGATGAGCAGTTGGCCGAGGTCCGCAACCCGTACGACATGCAATTCCGCGGCGCCTGCGATTTGTACAACGGAGCCCTGGAAGGCGCGTTGCGAATCGCCGCGAAGGGCCCAGGTCTCATGCCCGGCCAGTCGCGGACCATCAACACGGCCGCCGGCAGTTGGGATATCACCTGCGTATTGCGCGGCGGCAAGTGGCGGCCCGAGGACTTCGACCATTTCGAGTTCGTCTCCGACTACGAAATCACGGGGCTGACGAACCAATATCAGACGTACGGTCTGGGCGTGCCGCTGATCGCCGTGCGACGCAGCTATCCGGGCGAACCGGCGGCCGCGAAGTATTATCCGGCCGGATTGAGCTTTCCCGTAACGGCTTTCTTCCGGCCGGGTCCCGACATGGGGCCATGCACGGGCCGTTGCGATCATCGTCGGCAGGGGTTCCTCGAATTCTACGACCCGCTGACCACCACCGACACGCGCGTCGGCAATCGGCTGGTGCCGCTGCAAAACGACCTGACGACCCCCTTGGCCTTCTTCCTGTCGAATCCGCAACTCAGCGGCCTGGACACGGTCGGGCTGTTGAACCCCGACGCCCTGTTGCAGATGCGGCCCGGCGGCAAGGAGCCGTTGATGGGGCTCTACATGGTCCAGCCCTACGATCCGGGCAAGATTCCCGTGGTGATGGTTCACGGGATCTGGTCCAGCCCGATGACCTGGATGGAGATGTTCAACGACCTCCGCAGCTCGCCGGAGATCCGCGAGAACTACCAGTTCTGGTTCTACCTCTACCCGAGCGGCCAGCCGTTCTGGATCAGCGCCACCCAAATGCGCCGCGATCTGGAAGAAGTCCGCCAAGTGCTCGATCCCCATCACCAGGAACCGGCTTTGGACCAGACGGTGCTGGTTGGCCACAGCATGGGCGGGCTGGTTTCCCGGTTGCAGACGCTCAGCAGCAAGGACGACTTCTGGAAACTGGCCAGCACCGAGCCGTTCGAAAAGATCAAGGGCGATCCGCAGACCCGCGAGAAACTCCGCCGGGCCTTTTTCTTCCGCCCCAACCCGTCGATCCGGCGCGTGGGGACGATCGGCACGCCGCATCGCGGCAGTTACGTTTCGAACCAGACCACACAATGGCTGTTGGGCAAGCTGATCACCTTGCCGCAAAGGCTCGTGCAGAGTCAGGAGAAACTCTTCCGCGATAATCGGGGCGCGTTCCAGCAACGGACGATCCTGAAGGTTCACAACAGCATCGATTCCTTGGCCCCCGATTCGCCCATCTTCCCGACCATGCTGGCCGCCGGCCGGGCGCCTTGGGTAACGTATCACAACATCGTCGGCCTGATCCCGTATAAAGGCTGGTTCAGTTCCCTGGTGGCCGGCAGCGACGGCGTAGTCGAGCAGGAAAGCGCGCAGATGGACGATGTCGTCTCGCAGCTAACCGTACCGGCCGACCACAGTTCGATCCTCAGCCACCCGGCCGCCGTGCTGGAGGTCCGCCGCATTCTACTTGAGCACCTAGCCGAGCTGCGCGGCTACGTCACGACCGAGCACGCCCCAGTCCAGGAAGCGGCGGTGGTGCCGACGGCCGATCCGTTCCTGCGATGATTCTTGTCCGTTTAGCGGGGCCGCTTGCGGCCCGTTTTTTCTGGGCATGCTTCAAAACCGGGCCGCAAGCGGCCCCACTAAACGGTTTTGGCCCCATCTACCGAATTTGGCGCCCGGGGTGTACAATCCGGGCAGCGCGAAACCGACATCCCTCGCAATGAGAATACTGTCATGGATCTACAACTCACTAATAAAGTGGCCCTGGTGACCGGCGGATCGCACGGGCTGGGAAAAACCATTTGCCTGACGTTGGCCCAGGAAGGGGCCAAGGTGGCGGTCAACTGCCGGCGTAACCCCGAGAAGGCCGATGCCGTGGTCGAGGAAATTCGGGAGAAGCATGGCGTCGAGGCCATGACCGTTCTGGGCGATGTCTCGAAAGAGGCCGATGTGAAGAGTATGTTCGACCGGATCGAAGAACGGTTCGGTCTGGTCGAAATCCTGGTCAACAACGCGGCCATCTGCCCGCCCGGCCTGGTCAAGGATCTGACCGAACAGGTGTGGAGCGACACCGTGCGGATCAATCTGACCGGCACGTTCCTGACCAGTCGCGAGATCGTTAGGCGATTGCTGGCAGCCGAGCGGCCCGGGCGGATCGTCAACGTCTCGTCCCAGGCGGCCTTCCGCGGTTCGACCTCCGGCCAGGCGCCTTACGATTCCAGCAAGGGCGGCATGGTTTCGTTCACCGTCTCGCTGGCGTTGGAGGTGGCCGACAAGGGGATCGCGGTCAACGCGGTCGCCCCCGGCATGATGTATACGGAAATGACGGCCGAGAAACTCGACGCCAACGAAGCGAAATACCTCGACCGCATCCCCCTACGACGTATCGGCAAGACGCAAGAGATCGCCGACGTGGTCGCCTTCCTCGCTTCCGAGTGTTCCAGCTACATGACCGGCGCCACGGTCGACGTCAGCGGCGGCCTATTGATGCGCTAACTATAAAGCCGCGACCGCCGGTCGCGCCCCCAAGTATAAAGCCGCGACCGTTGGTCGCGCCGGCCCACACAACGTACAGGAGCAAGAACCATGCACGCACGCCTCCGACAACCGGCCTTATACATTCTCACCTGCTTACTCGCAACCGTTGCCTTGCCCGCCTCGCTCCATGCCGACCCGTTTGAGCAAGCGTTCCTCAACCCGCCCGACTCGGCCAACGCCTGGTGCTACTGGTGGTGGCTCAACGGCGCGGCCAGCAAGGAAGGCATCACCCGCGACTTTCGGGAGATGAAGCGGCAGGGGATCAGCGGGGCGCTGCTGTTCGACGCCGGCGAAGCCGGACCGCCCGCGCCGCGAGGACCGCATTTCATGAGCCTCGAGTGGCGCGAGTTGTACAAGCACGCCGTGCGCGAGGCCGACCGCTACGGGATCGCCCTGACCGTGAACCTCTGCAGCGGTTGGAATTGCGGCGGGGCGTGGGTCACGCCGGAACATGCCGCAAAGAATATCGTCGGCGCACCGGCCGTCGTGAAAGGGCCGGGACGCGTGAGCGTGGACCTGCCGCAGCCAGCGACCGTTGGCGAGTTCTATCGCGACATTGCCGTACTGGCCAGCCGCGTGTCCAAGGGCGCTTCGCCGGCGCCGAAACTGACGGCCAGCTCGAACTTCCCCGGCTATCCCCCCGCACTGGCCGAAGACGGAGCGGACAACACACGCTGGATCAACAACAGCGACAAGCCCGGCACGGGCCCCACGCCCGAAAAGCCGGAATACCTCCAGTTCGACTACGGCAAAGTCTGGCCGGCGGCCGGGCTCTACTTGAGGCCGTATCACGAATGCGGGCCGAAGGATATCGAGATTCAGTGCTCGGATGACGGGAAGTCGTACCGCACAATCCAACGTGCGACCGTACAGCCGAACAAGGAGATTGTCGTCTCGTTCGACGAAGTGCAAGCCGCTCACTTTCGGGTCGTGTTCCTCTCCTCCCAACCCCTCCAGGGCCAGGAGAACTGGAACGTGCAGGTCTCGGAGATCGCGCTGTTGACCCGAGCCGAACTTGAGTCACCCAGTCGAGGTCGACGAGGGGTTTGGCTTCGCGACGGCATATTGAATCTGTCGCAGTTCATGGACGACCAAGGACACTTGACCTGGGATGCCCCGGCCGGCTCATGGCGCGTCTTGCGGATCGGCTACACCTTGCACGGCAATCCGACCAAGTGCGTCGGTTCCGGACCGGTCGGGCCGGAAATCGACACTATGAGTGCGGCGGCCATGGACGCTCACTTCGCCGAGACGGGCGCGAAGCTGATCGCCGACGCCGGCCCGTTGGTGGGCAAGACGCTACAGTATTTCCACATCGACAGTTGGGAACTGGGCCAGCCCACCTGGACGCCCAAGATGCGCGAGGAGTTTCTTCGGCGTCGGGGTTACGATCCGTTGCCGCTGCTGCCGGCGCTGCTCGGAGCGACAGTGGACGACGCCGAGACCACGGCGCGGTTCCTGCACGACTATCGCCGCACGGCCGCCGATCTGGTGGCGGCTAACTACTACGGGCGGTTGCGAGAGTTGACCGTCAAGGGCGGGTTGCGCGGCACGCATCCCGAGTCGGGCGGGCCGTTCTTCGGCCATTGGATCGACGCCTTGCAGTGCGAAGGGATCAACGACATTCCCATGGGCGAGTTCTGGAAACGAATCACCGAACCGGACGGCCCCATCACCTGGCATCCGGACAACAATCCGACGATCAAGCAGGTGGCCAGCGCCGCCCACATTTACGGCAAGCCCGTCTGCCAGGCCGAAGCGTTCACTTACATGGGGGCCGGTGACTGGACGTCTACTCCTTGGAACATGAAAGACATCGGCGACGAGGCCTTCTGCCACGGCCTGACCCGCTTCGTGCTCTGCTTCTGGGTGCATCAGCCCCAACTGGACGCCAAGCCGGGCTACCAGTGGGCCAACGTGGGTACGCACTTCGACCCGAACATTAGTTGGTGGGACATGGGCCACGGCTGGCTCAGCTATATCGCCCGATGCCAGCATATTCTGCGGCAGGGCCGTTTCGTGGCCGACTTCGCCTATTTCCAAGGCGAAGAAATCCCGGGCTTCATCGCCCCGCGCAATCTGCAAGAGCCGATGCGTCCCGCCGGTTTCGACTACGACGCGCTGAACGCCCAGGTGTTGCTCACTCGCGCCGAAGCGAAAGGCGGTCGGCTGGTGCTGCCCGATGGGATGAGTTATCGCTATCTGGTGCTGCCGCACGATGCCCAGTGGAGCGTCTCGCCGGTCGTGCTGCGAAAGATCAAGGAACTGGCCGAGGCAGGTGTGACGGTCATTGGTCCCCGCCCGACCGCGGCGACGGGGCTGACGGACTATCCGCGACGTGACGATGACGTGAAGGCACTGGCCGACGAAATGTGGGGATCGGGCCGGGTGATCTCGGGCCATTCGCTCGACGAAATCGTTCAAGCCGACGGCCTGGTGCCCGACGTCGAGTTCCGCGACATGAGCCCGAAAACAAAGCTCGATTGGATTCATCGTCGCGACGGCGAGAGCGAGATCTACTTCCTCAGCAATCAGACCGCCGTGGCGGCCGACGCGGAGGTCGTGTTCCGCGTCAGTGGCAAGCAGCCCGAATTGTGGGACGCGGTTACCGGGCAAATCCACGATTTGCCCGAGTTTCGCGAGGAAGACGGCCGCACGGTCGTACCGCTGACGTTCGCGCCGCGGGAGAGCTACTTCGTGGTCTTTCGTAAGAAGGCCGAGGCGGGAAGTTCGGAGGATGCCGAGAACTTCCCCGAATTGAAACTGCTCGCGAACATCGCCGGGCCTTGGAACGTGTCGTTCGATCCCAAGTGGGGCGGGCCCGAGTCGGTCGTCTTCGAGACGCTCGAAGATTGGACCAAGCGACCGGAGCCGGGCATCCGCTACTACAGCGGCACGGCCACCTATCGCAAAACATTCGACTTGCCCGAGGGAAGTGAAGACTCAAAAGGGTCGATCTACCTCGACCTCGGCGCCGTCAAGAACTTGGCGTCGGTGCGTCTCAACGGCAAGGACCTCGGCGTGGTCTGGACGGCCCCTTGGCGCGTGGAGATTACCGACGCCGTCAAACCGACCGGCAACCGGCTGGAGATCGACGTAGTGAACCTCTGGCCCAACCGCCTGATCGGCGACGCCGCCTTGCCGCCGGAAGAACGGCGAACGAAAACCAACGCCACGGTGCATACGAAGGATTCGCCCCTGCTATCCTCCGGCCTGCTAGGACCCGTACAGCTACGTGCCCTATAAAGCCGCGACCGTTGGTCGCGCCCGCCGCCACTTAAGAACAACGCCACTGAATAACAACTTGTCGATATTTTCGGCGCGACCAACGGTCGCGGCTTTATAGAACGAAGAAGGAGGACCGATGAACTATCTGATGGGCATTGACCTGGGCTCGACGAGCCTGAAGGCGATTATCTACGACCTGGACGGCAACCTGATCGCCAGCGGCAGCCGGCCGACGATCCTCTCGCATCCCAGCAAGGAGCATCCCGAGTGGGCCGTTTGGGAACCCGAGCACATCTGGGGCGATACGGCCGATGCGATTCGTGATGCCGTGGGGCAGTTGGACGATCCGCGGGATCTGAAGGCCGTGGCGGTCACCGGCATGGGTATGGACGGCGTGCCGGTCGACGGGGACGGGCAGTGGCTTTATCCGTTCATCAGTTGGCACGATCCGCGAACGGCCCCGCAGTTGCAGTGGTGGAAGGACAACATCACGGCCGCGAAGGTCTTTTCGATCGGCGGCAATCCGCTTTGGGTCATCAACAGCGCGTTGCGGATCCTTTGGATGGCCGAGAACGAGCCGGAGATCCTTGCCCGAACCGACAAATGGTTGCTGATCGAGGATTTTTTGAACTTCATGATCTCCGGCCGGCAGGTGACCGACTACAGCATGGCCTCGACGACCCTCTTGTTCGACCAACGCACTCGCACTTGGTCGGACGAGATGCTCGAGGCCTCGGGCATCGACCGGCGGCTGCTTTGCGAGGTGTTGCCCAGCAGCACGCCGTTGGGCGAAGTCACGCCTGAGGCGGCCCGGCGGACCGGGCTGGCCGAGGGCACGCAGGTCGTGCTCGGCGGGCATGACCACATTTGCGGCTCGTTGCCGGTCGGGGCATTCGAGCCGGGTGTGGTGCTCGATGTGACCGGCACCTGGGAAAGTATTCAGGCCGTCACCGCCGAGCCCGTGTTGAAGCAAGAGCTGCGCGAGATGGGCGTGACGGTCCAATCGCACGTTGCCCGCGACCGCTATGCCATCTGGGGCGGCAATGTGTGTGCCGACATGGTCGAATGGTATCGCACGCAGTTCGGGTTCGAGGCCCGACACCGGGCCGAGCAGGACGGCGGCGTCGATTGGGATCATCTGATAGCCGCGGCCGCCGACTCGCCGCCGGGCGCCCGGGGTGCGATGTTTCTGCCGCACATGTCGGGCGCGTCTTGCCCGGTCGTCGACGAGCGGAGCCTGGGAGCCTTCGTGGGTCTGAGCAAGCTGAGCACGGCCGGCGACGTGTTTCGCGCCATCATCGAAGGGCTCGACTACCAGTTTCGCGACATCGTGCTGTCGATGGAGAAGGGACTTGAAATCAGCTTCGAGAAGTTCATTGCCGTCGGCGGGGCGGTTCGCAACGAGTTCTGGATGCAGAACAAGGCCGACGTGCCCGGCCGGCCGATCGACGTGCCCGGCGTGCAAGAGGCGACGCCTTTGGGCGTGGCCATCTTGGCCGGCATCGGCATGGGGCTTTATCAAGACGAGCAGGACGCCTACCAACGCGTCTACCGGCCCGGCAAGACGTATCAGCCGGACGCCCGGTTGTCGGGAGAATATGAGCGGCGTTTCGAGGTTTATCGGGAGCTATATCCGGCGTTGGCTTCGATTAGCCACCGGTTGGGCGAGGTGGGTTAGCCGCAGTCGTGCAAAGCCGCAAGCGGCTCTTTTCGCGGGGGTGATGGTATGGTAGTCTATCTTCCATGCTACGATGACCTCGCGTTTGCCCTGCTGATGTTTGCTTCCAGGCGAATAAAGAGTTGCGGCCCCTTTCTTTCCCCTACGACCGCACCAGCAGTGCGAAATATCCCATTACCACGGCGGCCACAGCCAGGAGGCCGGCCGTTACTAGGATTGCTCGGCTGCCGATCCGTTGCGGCTTGACCAATAGTTCCGGATCGAAGCCGGCGGCGAACTCGTGACCGCACCACTCGCAGACGCGCGGATACTCCGGTACGAACGGCTCGTCGCACGTCGGGCACATCAACATCGCCAGTGGCGCTGCGTCGTGGTCCACAACAGAATCCGGCTCGTCGGCGGAAGACTTGCCGCTTGAGCAGCCTTCGGGACCGCAACTGCACGCAGAACTCTTGGCCATCGCGTCCGTGCCGGGGATCCAATCGAATCCCATGTCGACCGGCTGGAAATCGGTCCCCGTGGTGCCGCATATCTCGCAGCGCGTGATGCGCATCGCGTCGCACTCAGGGCAACGAGGCCAGACGTCGATCGTGGCCGTCGGTTCGATCGGCCGTTCTTCGGGTGCTGAATCCGAGACATGGCGGTAGAGGTTGCGATCGAAATCGACGGCGAACTGCCGGGCGCGCTCGGCGTCTTCTTCGTCGACGACCACCTGGGCCAACGTCGGCCAGCCAAGCATATCGACGCCCGAGCCGCCTTCCAGCACATCGTTGGTGACCATGGCCGTAATGCCGGCCTCGGCCAGCAGATTTCTCAGCAGATGCGCGTCCTGCGAGGTTTTGGCCCTAAAAACAACGGTCTGCTCGCCTGCCATGCCACGATTCCTCCGGGACTGAAGTAACTCCAACCACAACTCCCCGAATCGTACCGGAAATCCCGGTCGCATGGCAAGCGAGATCGGGCCGAATCGCATCGCGCAGACATTTCCCTTCGCAACGGCCACATATCCGGCCGCGGGTGAGCCAGGCAAGACCACACTCCACAGCGGCGACAAAGACAAGCAAGAGTCGTCCGCCATCGAGTGGCTGCTTCGCCAGTAGGCAAAGCCCTCGGGTTAATTATCCACGCACTCGCCCGCGCCAAGCCGCTCGCGGTGCCGCCAGGTGCTCCCAGCGACCGACCAGATCATCTAACTGGCCGTCCAGCCGTCGGCAGAATTGCACGAACGGCTGCAAGCGAACTCGGACCGGTACGTCCCAATACCCACGTGAAATCAACACCGCCCGGGCTAATTCCGTCTTTTGCCCTTTCATGGCTATCCTCCCTACAGTTAGTGCCATGGGTTGGTATGACTCCGGTTCTTGTATCCCTTCCTCTAACTCTCATTACGAATGACACGGACCGACGGTTCGGGTTCACTAGGATGATTCGCCTCGGGCGGCCGAAAGGCAATCACCCGACCGGACGGCGTCAAGGCCGATTATCGCTGCAAACCGAGGCCCTCGCAAGAAATGCCCGCTCTGTGGGAGGCGACTCCTGTCGCCGATTTCCAGGACATTCTCGTACCCTCGCCTAGCCCGGATTATTCATGGATTTGTAGCTACG
>CAYYOX010000064.1:14712-17107 GCA_964473065.1 uncultured Planctomycetaceae bacterium
AGCTACGACAGTGTGTCCCGAGATTCTGAACCCTGAACCCTGAACCCCAAAACCTGCCCGCACCGCACCCAGTAGCCACCGCACGCCCCACCTTGGAGTGGGTTGGCCATTTCGCCCCCACGGCAAGCTGCCGGCGTTCGAGCCTGGGTCGACCTTGTCACAGTTGCGAGGATTACCTATAATCCCGCCCTCGCCTGAAATGAAGATGTGAGAAATCGATCCGATTCGACAGAACCTTTCGTAGTGGAAATTCGTATATTACGCAGCAGGCCGATATTCACGAACTGATCCGAGGCGTCAAATCTCGACTTGTTCCGGCGGAGTCGGCCGTGCAAAATGGAGTTTATGGAAGGCCCGTAATAAGGAAGGAGTTTTTCACCCCAGAAGACACGTTTTTCGGCAAGTAACGATCAGGCGTTGTTGAAGTGCAATGGCGCTCGCGGTTGCTTGCGGCGAAACGGCCGACTGGCTGAGTTGTTCCGGATCAGCGGATCAGGACGGCCACAGAATCGACTCGTTCGATAGACTGAGGTCGCCAAGGTCGGTACTGACCGGTTGCAGCGGGTTCAGGCCACAAGGTCGTGTTTAAGCAACGTGCGTGGCGTAAGTGCACCGAGGCGACGTTGCCGAAAAACTTCGCGTCAGTTCCGCAAGGCAACACGGGCAACCGCTTGCTGGTACAGACGTTACAGGTCTTCGATAGGTGCGTTTCGATACCAACGGGGTGTTTGTTGTTTGGGTGAATTCCTCGGCCGCGGCCGACCGATGACACGGGTGCCAACGGAGATGTACCCGCTTTAGTGGTCATGGTCGATGCGAAGCGCGGTTCCGAGGAAACGTGACGTATACTTACAAGCATTGAAATCGGCTTCGTCCAAGTGGAGGGAAGAATGCACATTTATGGCCCAGCACATCTGCACGGCCCCCAATCGGTCGGCGCGCCGCACGGCAACAAGCCTGTGCGGCCCGCGACGCCGTCCGAATCAGCGCCAATCCAAGACGAGTTGCAAATCTCTGACGCCGCTCGGCTGACGGAACAAGCTCGCCAGGCGCCCGAGATTCGCCAAGAACGCGTCAGCGCGATCCGGGCTCAAATCGCCGAGGGAACCTACGAAACGCAGGAAAAGCTCGATGGCGCCATCGATCGCCTGCTGGATGAAATCGGATAGCTCGGACGCTCATGTCGGATAGTCATTCGCTTCAATCGGTTCCGGTCAAACTGCCGCCGGCAGATCGCTTCCATCAGTTCTTGCAAGGTCGCGGCAAGCGGATCACGCAGCAGCGACAGTTGATCGTCGAGATGGTCTTCAGTCACCACGACCATTTCGACGCCGACGAGTTGATGGAACACCTGAAGGACCTGATTGCCCAACGCCGGGTCAGCCGGCCCACGGTCTATCGGACGCTGTCCGAGTTGGTCGAAGCCGGCATGTTGCGGAAGATGGTCCTGGGCGGACGCAGCGTCTTCGAGCACGACTACGGCTACCCGAGCCACGACCATCTCTATTGCCAGGTCTGCAACAAGCTGATCGAGTTTCACAGCCCCGACCTGCAGCGCATCCGCGACGAAGTGGCCGACGAGCATCAGTTCGAGGTCGCCAGCCACCGGATGTTCGTCACCGGCACCTGCAAACAGTGTAGCAGGCGTTAATAGCCGCTTGCGGCTTTGCAGGGCCGCGCATCAGACCTTCACCTCGGCCTCCCCGCCCAACGCGTCACGATAGCGTTGTCGAATCGGATCGACCACCTGCTCGAGGAACTGGTCGACCTGCTCGGGCGCGCGACCGACGAACTGCGACGGATCGACCACGGCCTCCAGATCGACGGCCGCAAACGCTTCGTCGTCGGCCAATCGCTTCAACAGGTCGTTTCGTTGGCCCTGCTGCTTGACCACCGCGGCCGCGTCCTGGCTATGGCGGCGGATCCGCTCGTGCAGGTCCTGGCGATCGCCCCCGGCGGCCACGGCCGCCATGAGGATGTTTTCGGTCGCCATGAACGGCAATTCCGCGTCGAGCTGGGTCTCGATCACCTTCGGATAGACCACCAGCCCGCTGGTTACGTTTTGGTACAGCAGCAGCACCGCGTCGACGGCCAGGAAGGACTGCGGCAGCACGAGCCGCCGGTTAGCGCTGTCGTCGAGCGTCCGCTCCATCCATTGCGTGGCCAAGGTGACGGCCGGGCTCGACTCCAGGCTCATCACGAATCGGGCCAGCGAACAGATCCGTTCGCTCCGCATCGGGTTCCGCTTGTAGGCCATGGCCGAGGAGCCGATCTGCTCCTTCTCGAACGGCTCTTCCACTTCCTTGCGATGGGCCAAGAGCCGCAAATCCGTGGCCGCCTCATCCGCGCTTTGGTCAATGCCGGGGAGGACGGAGTCGCCCTGCGAGGCGAGTTC
>CAYYOX010000065.1:0-12074 GCA_964473065.1 uncultured Planctomycetaceae bacterium
AGCAAACCGCCCGTCGTGGACCTTCGCGTCGGGGGTAAAAACGATTTCCAGTTGATCGTTCAGCCTTGATGTGAGAATCTCACCGGAGCCAAGCAACGAGCCTTTCTTCGCAGGCGTTTCCGGCATGACTACTGGCCAACGGGTCTCGGCGGCAAGTCCATCGTGCAGGAGTTGGCGCCACTTCGGCTGGAAACCGTCTTCGCCGAGGATTCCTTGGGCCGTTTGACGGACTAGCGATTGGGCGTCGGGCGTCACACTACCTGTGAGAACCGCCAACAGCTCGATGTCCGTCTTGCCGTCCCAGAGCGGCTCGATCAACGGCTGCACGACGCCATAAGTTCCGTCGTAGGCTCGCCCGTCACCCCACGATTCCAAGAAGTGGGCCTGCGGCAAGTGCCACGTGCATCGTCGGGCCGTCTCGTCGCGATACGACCCCAGGTGGATCTGCGTTTCGACTTCCTCGAGTGCCTTGGCCAGTTCCAACTCGGCCGGGGCGTTGTAGGCCGGGTTGCCGTCGAGCACAAGCAACGTTTGCACTTCCCCGGCAATGATAGCGGCATTCAGCGAGCCGATCGCGCTATGATGCGACGGGCGATCGGCGTCCGAATCGAGCGTATAGGTAATCGTCTTGCCGACGTTTCCCAGGGTTTCATTGATGACGTGGATGTTGTGATGCACGACGGCCGCCTGTTGCGGTCCGGCCATTACAACAGTTCGCCCCCGATGGGCGACCAGATCGGCTGCCAAAACCCGGAAGAACTTGACTTCCTGTCGCGACGTGTCATCCACGGCCTCACGCTTGGGCTCGGTGTTGGTCAGAGCCATGATTTCCTTCAGCAGGGCCTCCGTGAAATCGGCAATCTGCCCCGACTGCATCGCCAAACGATGATCGGCCGCCGCCCCGGTCACTGAGAGACTGCTTTCGACTGCGTAGAGCCGATTCATCTTGCCGTCGACCACTTCGCGACCTTGGGCAAAGTCGGCCGCATAGCGCACCGCCATCGGATGGCAACCCAACGGGTCGGCGTCCAGGCAGAGGATCACGTCGGCCTGGTCCAACGCGTAATGGGTTCGATACGGCTTGCCGAATGCCAATTGGGCCCCCGCCCGCTCGTTGTCCCGCGAGATCGGGTCGTATTCGTACCACTTGGCCTCGGGAAACGTTTCGAGCAATTTCGCTCGCATGGCGGCCCGCGTGGGCGAACTGCTCGGCTCGGCCAGGACCGCAAAACCTTGGCCCGCCTTCTTGCGAAGTTCGGCGAAATGGTTTTGGGCAAATTCGGTGAACTCGTCCCAATTGCGGACGAATTCCTGGCCGTCCGTCTTTTCGACGATGTTCCGGCTGCGGTCCGGGTCGTAGAGTCCCAGGATGGCGGCCTGGGCCTGGGCACTAGTCGCGCCGCGGCTCGCCGGATGCTTCGGGTTGCCTTCGATTTTCACCGGCCGACCGTCGACCGACGTGACCATCAACCCGATCGCGCTGCCGCCGAGTTCCATCGACGTGGCGAAGCGTTGCGACTTGCCGGGCGCGTGATCGTCGGGCCGCTTGGCCAGCGGTAGGATCTCGGCTTTCTCCCAGCGGCAACCGGTCGCCCCGGCCAAGGCCAGCGAGGCGCCCATCAACTGCAGCCAACGGCGCCGGCTGATTCCCTCTAGTTCCATGGCCGCGGGGAACTCCGACTCGAGCCACGCGCGGAACTCGGGCGTGTCGGCCAGTTGGTCGAGGCTGCGCCAATGCGCGTTCGGGTTGTGGGGTCGGTTTACCGGTGGCATGTCGAACAGTCGGTCGATGGGGTGAGGTTGTTTTCTTTTCGCAATCGGGCGCCCAGCACGCGGGGATCCTCCTCGGGCACCCAGGCCAGGTCGGTGATGAACTGCCGGGGGCGAAGATTCGGCTCGGGATCGCGGTGGCACTCCAGGCACCAGCCCATGCTCAGTCGCTTGGCCTGCCGGACCGTCTCCATGCGGTCGATCCGCCCATGGCACGAAACGCATCCCACGCCGCGCGTGACGTGGGCACTATGGTCGAAATAGACGAAGTCGGGCAGGTCATGCACGCGGATCCATGGGACCGGCTTTCCGGTGGCCTCGCTCTGGCGGACCGGCAGCAGCTTCTCGCTGTCGGTGGCGATCATGCGGTGGCAGTTCATGCAGGTGGCCGTGGGCGGAACGGCCGCCCGAGCCGCCATCTCGACCGTATTGTGGCAGTAGCGGCAATCGATGCCCAACTCGCCCGCGTGCAGGGCATGGCTGAACGGCACCGGCTGATCCGGTTGATAGCCGACATCGGTGGTGGTCGGCGAGCCGGCATAGTAGATCATGCCGACCAGATAGAGCGGCACGACCACCACCGCGGCGCCCACCAGGGGCCGTGCTTGGTCGATCCAGTTTGGTAATCCAGACCCGCCCATTGCAATTGGCTGATTATCTTCGGGGTGCGTCCCGGTAAGGACATGCCCACGCGAGCGTGGGCATGACACCCCGAAAGGTATTTTTTACAGGAAAAGCTGTATTATAACCGTTCTCCTGCGTTTGAAAAGGCATGCCAGTCGAACAACCGACCCGTTGTGCGTGGGGGTTTTCCCTATGTGCCTTCGCAATCGCTACTCTTCCTCGGTCAGCACGGCCGAGACGAACGTGTGCTGTTGGTACATGCAGGGCAAGCCGGCGAACGGGCCGGCGATCGGGCCTAACTCACCCCAGGCGTAAAACCCGAAGATGGGCATCGGCTCCCGATCGGCCAGCGCCGGCAGGATCGCCTGTTGGATCTCGCATTCGTCGGCCTGACGGAACTTGCGCAGTCGCATCCCTCGGGCACAGCAGTCGGACAACAGGGCCAACAGCGGTTTGCTGTCGCCCGCCTGATCCAACGACTCGAGGATGCCTTCCTTGGCCGTATCGAGGATGGCTTGCGGATCGGAGCCGCCGGCGAGGACCTTGATCTTGGTCCCCTCGGGCACGGCTGCGACGAACTGCAGCGAACCGGGAGGCATGTCCGACGCGTTACCCTGCCGGTCGTTGCCGTCGGCGTCGATCCAATCGAGGATCATTCGTAGGTAGACCTTCTCGTCGGTCACGATCACGCCGATCGGGTGTTGAAAATCGCTGGTGAACTCTTCGTCCTCGGGCATACCGCGGACCGTGCGATAGACCTCGGCCGCCGGCTTGTCGTCGAGTTGTTGGACCCACTTGTCGTCGGCCTTGGTGACGGTAAGCGTCTCTTCCGACGGGATGAATTCGTTCGTATGGTTGGCGTGTACGGCAATCGGTCCGCCGATAGCCAGGGCCACCACATGACCGGCCAGGGTTTCGTCGTTGAAGAACTGGATCCCGCCCTTGTCGGTTTCGTAGTCGTTGGGCATGCAGTTGCCGCCGAACAGCGTAACGCCTTCGCCGACCGTGTCCAACGCACCGCGAATGAAGTCCTCGACCGAAATGCCGGGCGTGGTGTCGAACGAGAGGTTCATCTCCGAGAGGGCCATGATCAGCTTCAGATTCTTGACATCCTTCACGCCCTCGGCAATGGCCGCGCCGACCGCCTTGCGATCGGCGACCAACTCGGTCTTGACCGCCTTGCAGAAGACTTCCGAACCGCCGATAGCCAGCACGGCCACGGTGTTGGTCAACATCGTGCCGCCGTTGACCAGCGAGCGTGCCCGGCATCCGATCACCGGGATGTCACTGGCCACGCCGCGGATGGCCGGCAGCACGGCCTTTTCCTTCTCGGTGTCGGGCACTTCCTTGTCTTCACCCTCGGCGTCCTTGGCCGTCTTGGGGAAGTATTCGTAGAAGATCAACGCCTTGGGCTGATCGCCCAGCTTGGCAATCGCATCTTTGGCGGCCGTCTCGGCAGCCACGGCCGGGTCTTCATGGGTCGACCATCCGACAGCAAAGTCAACCGCCTTGGCGTCCGGTTCCTGCTGGGCAGGACATCCGCAGACGCATAGCAACATACTGCCAACCAGCATCAGGGTGAGCATTTTGGTCATGACTTCATTTCTCCTTTCGAACAAAAAGTGTGGGAACTTTCTCGAAAACACCGCATTAGCCGTGAGCATACGAGCCGGCGTTCGGATCGTCAATCCTCCCTGGACGAAGAATGTGTATTGGCAGGCCTTTCCTGGTACGTTACCCGGAAAATCTTCTTGCAGAAGCAACGTACAGAAGAACGATTGACGCCACGCACACAGCCTGTGGTCGTCTTGGCGGTGACGGACGAAGCGTTTGCGGTTTGCGAACTGAGAACTTGTAAAGGAATTACTTCCGGAATTTGTTTAGCCGCCGCCGGCACGGCGGTGAGGGCTAGACTTCCAATCTCATCGCCGTGCCGGCGACGGCTAAACGACTGAACTCCGAAATCGGGAAGTAATTACTTTACAAGTCCTTGGAGAACAGGAGACAACAGTGCAAACGACTCGCTTGTACATCATCGTAGCAGGACTACTTGTAGCATCCTGGATGCCTCCCTTCGTCAATACGACGCCACCGGCGAACGCGGGTGAAAACAGAGACCTCGAGCGTTTCCTCCCCAACGACGGCAACAGCGTGTATGAGGCTGCGGGGCTTCTGCGCCAGTGGCCTCCTGAGGGTCCCAAGGAACTGTGGCGCGTCGAGATCGGGTGGGGAAAGAGCGCGGTCGTCGAGGCCGGCGGCCTGGCGTTTACCACCGCCGAGATCGACGAGAAGCAGTGGGCGATCTGCCTTGATCCTCTCACCGGCGCCACGCGGTGGAAACATCTGTTGATGCCGAAGAAGAACCGTCACACTGCCTGGGGACCCGTCACAACGCCGGTGATTGACGGTGATCGCGTCTATTTCATCCCGTATGCCAACCACGAGAACGACGTGTGGGAGTTGCGCTGCCCGATTGTATGTCTAAAAACTGATGGAACCGAGCTGTGGAAAGCAGACCAGACGTTTTGGGCAACCGAGGCGTCGGTCCCGCTCGTGGCCGGTGATACGCTCTACGTGGCGGCCGACAACCCGCAGCGGGCCGTTCTCGTCGCGTTGGACAAGCGGACCGGCAAGTTGCGTTGGTCCGTAAAGGCGGAACCTCCAAAGGACCGAGAACTCGGCGCGCCGGCGTCGCTGACCTATCAAGTCGTCCAGGGCATACCGCAGGTCATCGTGGGGACCTACGGAACCCGAGAACTCCTGGGCGTGCATGCGGTCACCGGCGAGATCATGTGGCGTTACCCCTCCCCGGTCGACATTATCATCGGCCTGATTAGCACGCCGGTGGCCGTGGGATCTCGCCTGTTCGTCTGTGCTGGCGAAGGAAGGGGTCGCAACTTCTCCGCGTGCCTGCAAATGCAGGTTGTCGACGGGAAGGTCGCCTGCGAGGAGCTCTATCTCAGCACCGAACTGCAGACGAACAATTATAATACGGTCGCCATCCATCAGGACGCGGTGTTTGGCTTCGGCGGCAATCAGAGGATCGGTTTTCTGCACTGCACAAATCTCGAAGACGGCCGGTTGCTGTGGAGACACGACAGCAAGGATTGGAGCATTGATCAGAATCTGATCATTGCGGATGGACTGATCTTCGCCCTGACGCAGAATGACGAACTCGTGATGGCCGAGGCCAATCGCACCGAATACCGCGAACTGGGGCGTGTGAGTTTGGGGATCGAATTGGGGCGGCCGCAACAGCCGACCCTTGCCAACGGAAGAATGTACATCCGAGGAAAGAAATCGGTGGTCTGCTACCAGATTGCCGAGGATTCCGCCCCGGAGACTAGCCGTTTCATCCACCCGGGCATCCTGCACAACCGGGCCGAAATCGATTTCGTCCGAGGCAAGATCCGCGCCGCCGAGGAGCCTTGGAAATCGGCATGGGAGTCGCTCGTCCAGCACCGTTTTGCCCAGCCGAACTGGGAACCCAAGCCGCACGCGCACGTTGCCCGAGGCGCCTACAACAATCCGGATGTCGGCGCCAGCGACATGATGAATGACTCTGCCGCAGCGTACACCCAGGCGTTGCGCTGGGTCCTTTCCGGCGAAGATGCACATGCCCAAAAAGCGATCGAGATACTCGGCGCCTATAGCTCGACGTTGAAGACCGTGAAGCACCACGATGCCCGGCTGCTGGCGGGCATGGCCGGAATCCATCTCATCAACGCGGCCGAGCTGATCCGCCACAGCGACGCTCCCTGGGATATGGCCGATCAGAAGCGGTTCGAACGCCTGCTGCTGGAGGTTCTCTATCCGGTCATCGAGGACTTCTATCCGACCGCTAACGGGAACTGGGATGCCTCGATGATCCAGACCATGATTGCGATGGGTGTGTTTCTGGATAACCGCAATATCTTCGACCGCGGCGTGAACTACTACCGCCATGGCAAAGGCAACGGACGAATCACCCATTACTTCAACGAACTGGGCCAGTGTCAGGAAAGCGGCCGCGACCAGGGGCATACGCAAATGGGACTGGGTTATCTCGGCTGCGCCGCCGAAATCGCTTGGAAGCAGGGCGTCGATCTCTACAGCGCCGCCGATAGTCGCCTGGCCCTGGGTTACGAATACACGGCCAAGTACAACCTGGGCCACGACGTACCCTTTCAGCCGTTCCGCAGCGTCGAAGGCCGCTACGATTACAAGAAGATTTCCGAGCGCGGTGGTTTTGCTCCCGTCTATGAAATCGTTTATCACCATTATCATGGCCGCGCCGGCATGGAGATGCCGTTCACGAAGCAGGTCATCGCCCGGGTCCGGCCCGAACAATTCATCACGACGCATACCCCCTGGGCAACGCTGATGTTTGCCCAGCTACCCTCGCTGCCGACGGGGCAGGTCCGTATGGGAAACCACCGGACCGAACCTTTCAATCAAGGAGAGCCTGATGAACAAGTCGAATGAGCGGATCACACGGCGACGGTTGCTGAAAGATGCCGCCGCGTTGGCGACTGCCGGCGTGCTCGTTCCACAGGTCGCGGCTCGGAACGCGGTTGGCGCCGAAACGGCCAACGAGTCGCGCATTAAGGGATTCAGTTGTATTCCGCTCTGTTTCTGGAAAGAGATGTATACGGAAAAAACCATGTCTTTCGAAGACTGGATACGCATGGCCGTGCAGTTCGGTCTCGACGGTACCGAGATCTTCGAGCCGTTTATCAAAGACCTGGATGCATCAGGCAGGGCACGGTTGGCTGATGTCATGCACGATGCGGGACTGAAAGCGTCCATGTACACCGTCGAGTCCGATTTCTCCAATCCGCATCAGCGGGAGAAGGACATCGCACACGTCCGAGAGGCGGTCCGCGCGGCGCTGCTCTTCGGAGCGAATAGAGTGCGGCTGACAGCGGCAAGTCATACGCTTGTCGGGCCGTTCAACGGCGATGCCAAGGCGCCCGCGATGCGGTCCGTTGCCGATGGCTTGCGAGGATGCCTTGACTACGCGGAAGACAAAAAGGTGATGCTCGCGCTGGAAAACCATGCTGTACTCGGCACGAATATCGCCGATTTCATGAAGCTCCTCGAACTGGTCGACGACGAACGCCTGAAAGTCAATCTGGACACCGCGAATGTTCCCAGCGATACGACAGTCGAGTTTGCCAAACTGGTTTCGAATAGGGTCGTGCATCTGCACGTGAGTGAACTCCTCGGCGGCAGGCATGGCGCCGTCATCGGCAAGGGCGACGTGGACATCAAAGGCGTCTTCAGTGTTCTCAAGAACGACGGGTATAACGGCTGGATATCATTGGAACCTCTTGCCGGAGGCAAGGAGGAACTTCGATTCAGCATTGGACATGTCAAAGACGTGTGGAATCAGGCGTGATTCCACATCGAGGGCGTTTGGGCCACCCGGCCCCTTTTCGTTTTCTTGATGGCGGGTCAGATTTCAGGACCCTCGGCGTCGCACTGGTGTCCGCGTCATCATTCTGTCGGCATTCAGATTCCCGCCCCGTCCAACCGATGTAATCGTTTTTTCGTGGGGAAGTCACATTGCCTCGCCCAACAAAAGGCCGACATTGCGAGAAAGAGCAGTGAACTTGAAGTCGGCGGGTGAGAGGCGGGCTAACAGCAATGGGCGCCCCCATTTCCTCTGACTCCATTTCCTCCTGAGCGTATCTTCTACTGCTTATTTACGCCGCCACCTTTCAAGACGATAAGAAACTGCTCCTCGCCTTCTTCGGCAGCGGCTCCCCCCAAGAAACGGTGGGCAAGCAACCCGCGTGTGTTGTGAGAAGGGCCGATCGTGGGACTTGGCACGCTCGGCTCGCCCTTCTACATACCGCCACCGCGCGGGTACAATGAATTGATGCATCTTTCGAGTCTTGAGGACACAGCATGGCGGAAATAGAACTGATTGCCACATCGACGATGGGTCTGGAGGCAGTAGTCGCGAGGGAGTTGGAGGACCTGGGCTACAAGGCGGAGATTATCGAGACGGGCCGCGTACTGTTCCGGGGCGATTACCGGGCGATCTGTCGGGCCAACCTGTGGCTCCGGGCGGCGGGGCGGGTGCTGGTGCGACTGGGTGAGTTCGAGGCGGCCGACTTCGACCAACTCTTCGATCAGACCTACGCATTGCCCTGGCAGGAGTGGATACCGTCGGACGGGGCCTTTCCTGTGAACGGCCGTTCACGCAAGTCGCAACTCTCCAGCGTGCCGGCCTGTCAGAAGATCGTCAAGAAGGCGGTGGCCAACAAGCTTCTGGCCGCCCACCGGGTTGCGAATCTCGACGAGACCGGCCCAACCTTCACGCTCGAAGTGACGCTGCTGAAGGACCGGGCAACCCTCACGCTCGACACGAGCGGAAGCGGCCTGCACCGCCGCGGCTACCGGCGGCTGGTCGGCGAGGCCCCGCTGCGCGAGACTCTGGCCGCCAGCTTGGTGCTATTGAGCTTTTGGAATCCCGAGCGACCGCTGGTCGACCCTTTCTGCGGCTCGGGCACGATTCCGATCGAGGCGGCAATGATCGGCCGAAATATGGCGCCTGGTATGAACCGGCGGTTCGCGGCCGACGCGTGGCAGGCGATCCCCGGCGAGCTTTGGCAGGAAGCACGCGAGGAGGCGCGTGATTCGATCCGACCGAAAGTTATCGAGCGGATCATCGGGTCCGATATCGAGGAAGAGGCGCTGAAACTGGCCCGTTACAACGCGGAACTGGCTCATGTGGCGGCCGACATCCATTTCCAACAGCGGCCTTTCGCCGAGTTGCGTAGCACGTGGGACTATGGTTGCCTGATCACCAACCCGCCGTATGCCCAGCGGATGGGACTCGAGCGCGAGGTGCAGGCCCTCTATGCGTCCATGCCCGAGGTGTTTCGCCGCCTGAAGACCTGGTCGTTCTATGTGCTCACCGCGGGATCCAATTTCGAAAAACTCCTGGGCCAGTCGGCGGATCGGCGGCGCAAGCTCTACAACAGCCGTATCGAGTGCACCTATTACCAGTTCTACGGGCCGAAGCCTCCGGCGGTTGATGCTGCAGGCGTCTCACGAGAAGTGCAAGCGGCTCAAGAACCCGTTGCGGACTCGCAGCCTGCGATCGCCGAAGCCGAGGCAGCGGAACCACCGCAGCCGGACGCAAGCGAGCCTCCTGCCGCAAGGAAGGAGCCGGACAAGAGAACCGTCCTTCAGGGACGCCAAGCCTTCGGGGGCCTGTCGGAGAAGGCAATCGAGCAGGCCGAGTTGTTTCGCTCGCGGTTGACGAAGCGGGCACGCCACCTGCGACGCTGGCCGACGCGGCAAGGGATTACCTGTTACCGCCTTTACGACCGCGATATCCCCGAGATCCCCCTGGTCGTCGATCGTTACGAGAACTTCCTTCACATTGCCGAATACGAGCGGCCGCATGACCGCTCGAGCGCGGAGCACGCCGATTGGCTCGACCTGATGAAGCGGACCGCGGCCGATACGCTCGGCGTCGAGCTCCTCAACACGTTTCTCAAGTACCGCCGGCGACAGCGGGGCGAGTCGCAGTATGAACGCTTCGGCGAGCAGCGCCGAACGTGTGTCGTCTCCGAAGGCGGCCTGCGTTTCGAAGTGAATCTGTCTGACTATCTCGACACGGGCCTGTTTCTCGATCATCGCATCACGCGAAACATGGTCCGCGAAGCGGCCGCCGGCAAGCGGTTCCTGAACCTCTTCGGTTACACGGGCTCGTTCACCGTCTATGCGGCCGCGGGCGGCGCCAAATCGTCGACGACCGTCGATCTATCGAACACCTATCTCGATTGGGCCCAACGCAATATGGCCCTGAATCAGTTGGCCGGCCGTGAGCACCGCTTCGTGCGGGACGACGCGATGAGTTTTCTGCGCGCCCATCCAAGCCAGCCCAGTTACGACCTGGCGCTGGTCGACCCGCCGACGTTCTCCAACAGTAAGAGGACCGAGGGTTTCTTCGACATCCAGCGAGATCACGTCGAACTGCTCAACCGGCTTATGGAACTGATGGCGCCCGGCGGGCTGATCTTCTTCTCGTCGAACTTCCGCCGCTTCAAGCTGGCCGAGCAGCAGCTCCGCGGGGTGACGATCCGCGAGACGAGCCGACAGACGGTCCCGCTCGACTTCCGCAACAGGCGGATCCATCGGACGTGGAAAATCATCCGAACTGTCTGAGACGACAGGCTCGACGGCGACTTCTCATGAAGGAGTATTGTCCTGCGAGGAAGGCCACTTGATCTGCCCCCAATTCTTGTGCCAGGGGTTATGAGAGTATGGGTTAGGTAATGGTTTAGCGTTTGGGTTCCAAACTTCGGCTGTGCCGCGGCTGGAGTGAGGGCGTAGCCCGAACGCAATCCGCGGAACAGCCGGCCGCAAAGGGGCGCAGGATAATGGCATGCTATCATTTCCCGCCATCCGCCTATTGGGCCTTCTTGTGGAGCATGACCGACCAGGAGGCGTGGCGAGACTCTCCCTGCTTGCCGGTGAAGATGCTCGAGTTTCGGATCCACTCGAAGTCGAACAGCTCCGAGAAGTCGTCGCGCATGGTAGGCTCGCGGACGCCCGGAGCCTGGTCGCGGTCGCATGAAAGGACGAAGAACCGAGTGCCGGGGCGCGAGATTCGGTTGACCGATTCGACGAATCCCTTGGCGTCGACGTATCGCACGTTGTGATAGCAGCCCCGGTCGAAGATCAAGTCGAACGGCTCGAACTCAGGCAATCCGGATCTGCCAATGGCTCGCTGCAACGCTGTTGGCGACAGCGCTCTCGTAGCAAATCGAGCGCCCGGGCAGTCGCCAGCCGCCGCAACAAGCCGGACCAGTTGCGCACCGTCTCCCGTCGAGCAAGCTGGAATGCATCCAGGAATGCCTTCTGAAAGCAGTCCGCCACGTCGGCATGATTGCCGAGCAGCCGCCAGGCCGTACGCCAGACGGTCGGGCCGTATTGACGTACCACCTCATTCCAATCCGTCATGGGCTGTAACCTGCTAGTGCTCTCACAAACTTAGTCGATACAGACGACTCCTCATTACGCGATTTTTGGCGAAAACACGAGTTCCAGGAACCGTTTGGCTCCCGTCGTAAACGGCGCAACCTCGTTGCAGTAAGCAAGCTGTGTTCGCATACCCGAATTTCCATTCAGTCCCCTCTCCCTCTGGGAGACGGTCAGTGTGAGGGCAATTCACAACCAATCCAGCCCAAAGATCCAGCACGCAGGCAGCAGCATAATCACCCCGCCACCTTCCCGTCAACTGCCCAGGGAGACGGCCCGACTGCCCAGGGCGCTACGAGCCTGCCTCGGTTGCGTCGCAAAACGGTCCTTCCCCGCAGGATCAGCATCCATCGTGTGTGATCGTCACGCCCTTCTCTTGCCGGCCGTCGTTCTCCCGCGAAAGGGCCGTTACGGTCCGGCGCCGCTTGCACAAGCGTTCGGTATCGGCTAGGATTCGTGCGGACGTTCCGCAAGGGGGCAAGAAGTCTCCGAATAGAACGAATAACCTCTGAGGACCAAATCAAATCTCAAGAGTCCACGTTCCATGCGACTGATTACCAGACTCCGAGAATACTTCTACCTTGCCCGGGGCGGGGCGGTCGAGATTGAGCTGGGGCCCTATCGAAGGGTGCTGGCGAGAATCGACGAGCACGACTTCGCAGGCGCCGACGAGGAACAGTTGAAACATAAATCGGGAG
>CAYYOX010000065.1:12084-17005 GCA_964473065.1 uncultured Planctomycetaceae bacterium
GACAGCGTCGGCATCGCTCTCGACAGGCTGTTGCCAGAGGCGTTCGCGCTGGTCCGCGAGACGTCCCATCGGGTGCTGGCGATGCGGCCGTTCGACACCCAGATGATCGCCGGGGTGGCCATGCATCAGGGCAAGCTGGCCGAGATGTGCACCGGCGAAGGCAAGACCCTCGCGGCCGTCGCGCCGGTCTATCTCAGCGCGCTTACCGGCCGCGGCGTTCACGTGCTCACCTTCAACGACTACCTGGCACGACGCGACGCCCAGTGGATGGGTCCCGTCTATCGGTTCCTCGGGCTGTCGGTCGGATGCGTGCAGCAACAGACGGATATCGCCGGGCGGAAGGACGCCTACACTTGCGACGTCACCTACCTCACGGCCAAGCAGGCCGGCTTCGACTACCTTCGCGACCATCTCAGCACGGACCCCAGCGACCTGGTACATCGGGCATTCCACTACGCGATCGTCGACGAAGCCGATTCGATCCTGATCGACGAAGCCCGGGTGCCGCTGGTGATCGCCGGTAGCACGGAGGCCATCCAGACCGACCCGGCTCGGGCGGCCCAACTGGTCGGCGAGCTGGTGCCGGATCGCGACTTCAGAAAAGACCAGGCTTCGCGGAATGTCCATTTTACCGAGGCGGGGCTGGACCGGATGGAGGCGGAGTTGGCCTGCGGCAACCTGCACGACGCGACCAACCTGTCGCTGTTGACCGACCTGAGCATGGCCCTTCACGCCCGGGTGCTCTTGACGCGGAACGTCGACTACATCGTCCGCGATGGCGGCGTGGAACTGGTCGACGAGTTCACCGGCCGCGTGGTTCAGGACCGGCGTTGGCCGGATGGATTGCAGGCAGCCGTCGAGGCCAAGGAGGGCGTGCCGCTGAAGCCGCAAGGCGCGATACGCGGCTCGATCACCTTGCAGCACTTCCTGCAACTCTATCCGAAGACCGCCGGGATGACCGCCACCGCGCGGCCCGCGGCGGACGAGTTCTTCGAGTTCTACGACATGAGCGTCGTTGTGATCCCGCCGAACCGAGATTGCATTCGCACCGACGAGGACGACGTCGTCTTCACGCACCGCGAAGCGAAGCATCGGCCGATCATCGCCGAGATCGTCGAGCTTCAGCGGACCGGGCGGCCCGTGCTGGTCGGCACAGCCAGCGTGGCGGAGTCGGAGGAGCTTGCCGCCGGTCTGGCCGAGGCGGGCGTCGAGTGCAAGATCCTCAACGCGAAAAACGACGAACGGGAAGCCCACATCGTGGCGCGAGCGGCGACGCCCGGCGCGGTGACTATCTCGACCAACATGGCCGGGCGCGGCACCGACATCCGCCTGGGCGGCGACCCGCCACGAGAGCGTAATCGAATCGTCGAGCTGGGTGGACTCTACGTCCTCGGCACCAACCGGCACGAAAGTCGGCGGATCGACGCCCAGCTTCGGGGTCGGGCCGGACGACAAGGCGACCCCGGCTGTTCGCGGTTCTACGTCAGCCTCGAAGACGACCTCGTCACGCGGTTCGGCATCCGCGACCTCATTGCGCCGGCGTACCGCACGCTTCGCCAGGACGAGCCGATCGACGATCCGGCCGTCGCCCGGGTCATCGGCCGGGCCCAACGGACGATCGAGGAGCAGACCTTCGAGATCCGCCGCACGCTCTGGCGATACGCCTCGTTCATCGAGCACCAGCGCCAGGCGGTTCAACGGCGCCGCCAGGCGATCCTCAAAGACGAAGTGCCGCTGGACCTGCTGACCACCCACGCAAAAGAACGCTACGACGAGCTGCTTGCAGCGGGCGTCTGCCACGAAGTCCTCCGCCGGGTGGAGAAGCAAATCACGCTCTTCGGGATCGACGCCTGCTGGGCCGACTATCTCACCCGAGTGGCCGATATCCGCGAGAACATCCATCTGGTGGTGCTGGCCAACCAGTCGCCGCTGGACGAGTTCCACAAGCGGGTTGGGCGGGAATACGCCGAAATGCTCGAGCGCATCGACCACCAGATCATCCGCACGTTTCGCTCGGCCGAGATCACGGCCTCCGGCATCGACCTCGACAAGGAGGGCCTCCGTGGCCCCTCGTCCACTTGGACCTACCTGATCAACGACAACCCCTTCGGCGACGTGCTGCAGCGCCTGTTTCGAGGACTGGTTCGGACAGTGGTCGAGGACTCGGCACGCGATTAGCCGCGCCCAACTAACCCGAAGCGCAAGAGCGCAAGCGGTCCGCGACGTGGGGCGTGCGGTGTGGGGCGGATGGACCGGGATGACTCAGATCCCGCCGTCGATTGACCAGCGGTCCGGCTTATTGTAAATGGCCCGGATGCAGAGCACGTACGTCTTTACGCGGGTTTCGCCCTCCACGCGCAACTCGACTTCACAGGGGACCTGAAGGAATTTCGTCCGCGGGTTGGGATGTGGGGTCGGGTCGCCGACGGAAATGATCCGTAGGAACTCCATCTTGCCGAACATCTCCTCCATTTTCGAGGCGGGTATCCCCGAATAAACGATCCCCGCCCGGCCATAGTCCTTCGCGATCAGAGCCTCGAAGAACTCTCGGGCAACCTTCACGGCGATCTGCTTGTCCGTCAGCTCGCCTTTGGAGAGACCGACTTTCTGCGTTGTCGTGTCGATACGCATCACGTCGGCGGGAATGTCCAGGACGAACGTCCCTGGCGGGATGTTTTGGTTGTACTCCAGGTATTCGTGGCGTGACACAGACTCCCATTGATCGTCGACCAAGCGGTACTTCTCGATCTGTTCCACCAGTTTGGTCTGGGGATGGATCCGGTAGATCTCCCGTTTGTCCAGGCAATCGTTGAAACTCACCACAAGCGCGATCGGCTCCCCTTGGGCGGATGGTTCTTTCGTCTCGATTTTCACTTTCCCCTTCGCCTGGGCTTTGTGAAGCTGCTCCATGGCCACTTTCGGGTCAAATGCTTTCATTATGTTCGGCATACGCTTGAGCATTTCCTTCTCGTGGACGATCGTGGCGTGCCCCTTCGTCTTGAACCACACTTCGGCCTTGTCCTCCTGCCAAACGACTTCTTTCGCACCGTCCATGGTACTCGGGAACACCATCCGCAGGCGAAGCAGTTCGCCGTCCTTGTCAAACTGGGCCCAGGCCTCGCTGATGCTTCCCTTCACGACCGGCTCGATGCGAATGTGGATGTATCGAAGCCCGGCATTCGCCGCCAGCGTTTGCTCCAAGGCGTAGGCCACGGGGGCCGTTTGATTAAGCAGCGTGACCGCACCCAAGGTCGCGACAACTACAACGCACAACGCCACGGCCAACTTTGTCCAGTTACTTCTCATGACAGTCCTCCAAACGCTCGACCGGTCTGCGTCGAGCAGCGTTAGTGTTGATTGTGAATTCTCCAGGCCCGCCGACGCATCTGACAGAATGCGTTGGTCGAGCACGTCAGTGGTCGTCACTCGAATGCACTTGATTCGCCTTTCCAAATCATCTGCAGGGTTCATCGTTCGACTCCCACATCAAGCGTCGATCGCAGCTTGTCCAAAGCGTATCGATAGCGACTGCGAATCGTGTTGTTCGAGACACCGCTGTGTTGGGCGATTTCCTCAAAGGTCATCTCACCATGAAGGCGCAACGTAATGACGGTCCGCTGCCCGGCGGGCAAGGCCGCGATCGCCCGATAGAGACGCTCGGCCTCTTCCCGCTCGATCATCACCGCGGCCGGGTCCGCCGCTATTGTGACAACCTCGCTCTCAGTTGGGCCGCCCGTTTCACCCGCCTGATGCCAACGTCCCCTCCTGCGCAGCCGATCGCGTGAGCGGTTTGCCACCGCCGTGACCAGATAGCCCTTCAGGTTGCCATCAGGCCGAACACGCGCCGAACCCGCCACCAACGACACGAACACATCGTGCAGACAATCCTCGGCATCCGCCCGATCCGCCAGCATGCAGCTCGCGATCGTCAGCAGATCGTCCTTGTATTTCTCGTAGATCCGCTGCAGCGCGTCGCGATCACCCTGACACAGCCGCTCAACGAGTTCACGGTCTTCGGCCACCCACACTCATCCTCGATACATTGTTCCGTGGAGTGTATACATGGATCGCTCCAACACCCATATGACGTTCCGACCGGGCGTTTTGGTCTAATCCTTCTCGAAATCGGAGAGGGGAGGTTGAATCTGCGTTTTGCAAGAGTCCAGTCAAGAATTCAAATGACCGCGAAGAGACCTGCTAAACAGCCTTGCACGATCTTGGGAATATGTAGGGTGGGTCGAGGCACGAAGACCCACGCGGAAGTGGTCTATGTGGATTCTTGACGTGTGGGTCTTTGCTTCTCGACCCACCCTAGGACGATTCCCCGAATCACAATCCAGTTCGCAGGCAGCAGTATAATCGCCCCGCCACCTTCCCGTCAACTCTCCCCAGAGACGGACCAACTGCCCAGCGCGCTACGAGCCTGCCGCGAGTGCAGCGCCCACTTAGCCATTTTCCTATTGATCACAGAATATTCGATCGCCCACTACTGAAGAACAGTGATTGGATCCGCGAATAATTTCGAATTCGGAATGAGCACCTTCTTTCCCTCGCAATCAAGCTCCGTGTATCGTAGGTCAATAGAAACAACAATCCCCTCATAACTCGATATCTTTATACGGTTTCCTTTCTCGAAAGGTCGATAGAGTAATATGAGGACGCCGGAGAGAAGATTGGAAATAATATCTTTCAGAGCAAAGCCAAGTGCAAATCCCATCAACCCAAGACCGGCTACCAGCGCGGATACATCAATACCTAACGTTCCCAGCGCGGTAACAAAGCCAAAGATCATGAGTGTAATGGTGCTTGTACGAGCAATTAGCACCATCAAATTTCGATCGAATATTTATCGCTCGGCGGCAATAATGCATAATATTTTTATTATTTTATAACAGCTAAACAACAAGACGAGAATTCATAT
>CAYYOX010000066.1:0-465 GCA_964473065.1 uncultured Planctomycetaceae bacterium
CCGGCCAGTGGGCATCGCGAAGCGCCGTGGGGGCCGCGCTGGAGAATAGGCTGCTGACAGCCGAGCACAACGGTTGGGACGTGGCGTTGGAAGAACCTCATGGCGAAGCGTTGGCCGCGGTCCGCCTGTCGCATTTCGACACAACCAATACTGAGGTCGAACTGGCGATCACAACGAGGGTGACGAATCGCCGCCCTTACGATGGACGCCCCTTGCCGCAGGATCTGCTGGAAAGGCTTCAGGGTCAGACTGCGCGGTTGGACGGGATTCACACGCACTGGATTCACGACCGTCGGCAGCTTGCCTCGCTGGCATCTTTGGTCAGCCGCGCCGATGCGCTGATGTTTGGTGAGCCCTCGATGCGCCATGCCTTCCTTTCGAATGTCCGTTTTGATCAGCCCTGCAGTGCGGAGGTGGACCAGGGGCTGTCTTTGAACTCGCTGGAAGTGTCTGCCGTGCCACAGC